>NZ_JAOCHX010000035.1:0-33905 GCF_029843245.1 Empedobacter sp. GD03739
CTGCATTTATATTAATAGCTGTGCCTGTTTGAGACCCTGTACTAATATTATTAATAAAAACCATTGTAGACTTATCTACATTAAGCATCGATTGTGCTCTCTCTCTATCAACTCTTGGAATTAAAACACCTTCTACAGTTTCTAAAGTTCCTGTTGAATTAACTGCTGTAACATCTAATGTCGCTTTAGGATCATTAGTACCAATCCCTACTTGAGCTAAAACAAATACTGAAGGTGCAGCAAATGCTATAGCAAGTAAAATTTTTTTCATAAATTTTTTATTAACCAATATTTACAAAGTTATAGAAAATAAAAAATACAATAACCTAAAATAAAAAATAATGCATTTTATTTAATGTTACAAAAAATAAATAGCTTTAGTTTATTAAAATACTAATTATATGCTTATTTTTTATATAATTAATATTGAATAAAAATATAATTATCCTGAATTATTTTTTTAGATTAAATAGAATTTTAGACAAATTAAAATAGAGATAACATAAACTTCTATTTACAGAACCTCTCTTTATTAACTTTAAATTGGAAATAACAGATTAGTTCCTATGATATAGTAAGTAGGATCATGACTTGAACAAGTTTCTATTTGTACTTTAGCTCAGTACAAATTATTGTCAATCAAATTAAAAGTTTCTAATTATTTCATCTTTTTATAAACAGTGATTAAATATAAAAACTACCTCAACTAAGTAAAGAGAACATTATATATTGATATTTAATTTTCTTGAAATTCCTTTCAAAATATTTAATGACAACTTCATCTTTTCATTTTTAAAATAGTATTTTGCATAGATGAATATTTTCTCTTATCATATCGCAAAGCTTAGCTATTTTCAAGCCTTTAAATTAATGCTTTTCCCTTTGAAAACAAATAAAATAAATGGTTTGAGACATTAACTTCCTTCTGCCAAAACCTGTATCAAAGCTGTTTTTCCTTTACCAAAAGGCAATGCAACGGTAATTATGAAACCAAGTGTTGGTCTTGAAAATGAATTGATTTTAGATTCAAGCGGAAAACAATTTGGCGATGCTGGTTTCTACTTTTTATTGAATGATGCTAAGCACAATTATTGGGCACAATTTATTTCTTCGTTTACCGATCAATTAATTGTAAAAGAAAAAGATAATCATTTACAAGCAATTCAAACTCTAAAACTTTGGGGATGTAAAGTTTCACAATTTACATATCGCATTCAGAAGAAAACCAAATAAAACGATTTCTTCACATGACTTTACAAATAGTTTTAATTAGCTTTATAAAATGAATCATTCAGAACTATTTTACAAAGTTGATATCGTTGTGATTAGAAGCCGTTCAATTATTAGACGAAATCTCAAAAGCTACCTATACAACATAGGTAAAAAGAAGATCATTCGATTTTAGAAATAACAAATTCACCGAAGAATTAGGACAAGAAGCCGTAGCAATTGTAGATAAACGTGTGAGAGAAGGCTTGCCCATTCAATGGGTGCAAATAGAGCTGGTGCAGCAATTGCAAGAGAAATAATTGCTTATTTAGGTGTGTAACTTTAACATTTATTTAATCAATGCATTTAGTATTAAACATTTACACGTAAAAACCTTACTAACAAATGGATAATTTATTTGATTAAAGTCTATTAAAAATTAAATTTTTTCATTATAAATAATCAATAATTTTATGAGTTCTATGATTTTAATTAGTGGAATTCACAATCCTAACGATTATATTTGTAAAAATTTAAAATTAGTAATGACAGCAGTAATCATTATCTTTGTTATACATTGGTATGCTTCTTTATTTTTCCAAACTTTTTTTCATCACCGATATGCATCACATGCAATGTTTACGATGTCAAGAGCTTGGGAAAAAATCTTTCACGTTTTAGCGTGGATTTTTCAAGGTTCATCTTATCTAAGTCCCTATACATACGGGGTTATGCACAGACATCATCACGCGTATGCAGACACAGAAAAGGATCCACATTCGCCACAATATGATCCAAATTTCTTTGCGATGATGTGGAGAACTCGTATTGTTTACAACGAAATTGACCACGATAAAACACAAGTTTTAGAAAAATTCAAAAAAGGTGTTCCTTCTTGGCGTTCTTGGGATAGATTTGCTGGAAATAATGCTGTACGTTTAGCTTGGGTAATCATTTACATATTAATTTATGTTGCTGTTGACGCACCACTTTGGACGTATTTTGTATTCATTCCAATGCAAGTTTTAATGAGCCCACTACATGGTGTAATCATCAACTGGTTTTCGCACAAATTAGGCTACCGTAATTACGATGTTGGAGATACTTCAACAAACTTGATGCCGATTGACTGGTTAATGTGGGGAGAATGTTTGCATAACAATCACCATAAATTTGGTGGACGTCCTAATTTCGCTGTTAAGAAATGGGAATTCGATCCAATGTATCCATGCATTTGGGCAATGAATAAACTGAATATCATTCAGTTCAAAAAAGGTAAATTAGACACCGATTATATGTAAAATGAAAGCGATTCAATAAATTGAATCGCTTTTTTTATTTCTTTTGATAAACGATACTTTCTATATATTTCTTAAAAAAGAATTTGTGTTCGACGATTTCAAAATACGACGTAAAACTTTGTTTCATTTTAGGTAACTGAGAAATATCCAAACCAATAACAATTCTAAAAAAGCTCAACATCACATTCGTCACACTTTTTTGCCAACCTTTCTGATTTTGTACAAAATCAACATAAAACCACAAACCTCCTACTTTCAAATACGAATTTATTTGGCTAAATAATTCTTCAGCTTTGGGTTGATTAAAATGATCGAACAAAAAAGTAGTCATCACCACATCATATTTTTTATCCGTTTCGAAATCAAAAATATCTGCAACAATAAAATTGATGTTTAAATGTGACGTTTTTTCTTTTTGGGCTAAATCAATCATTTTCGAAGAAAAATCAACATAATCGATGTCCAATTTTAGATTTAACTTTTCTATTTCAGCGATAAATTTCCCCGCTCCTCCTCCAACCCACAAGATTTTATCATTCTCTTTCAAATGTTTCAAAATCACAAAATGAGCCTGATGTTGACGATTCAAAAAAATCAACTGACTCAACGAATGATAATATGGCGCGATAAAATTGTAGTTCATTATTCGAATAAAATTACGCTTAAAATTCCACAAATTGCTTTCAACAAAATCATTCCATCAATCGCAATTAAATAATATAAAATGGCTTTTGGACGATTGAGTTTAAAAGCAAAAATAGCCAAACAAACAATCGGAATTAACATAAACAAAATGCGGTGAAGCGGTAATCCATACCATATTCCGAAGATTACAAAACTTAAAAATCCTAGAAATATTAAGGGCAAAATAATGCGGTTTAACGTAAAATGATAACCATATTTTACAACAAAAGTTTTTAAATTTCGGTTACTGTCATCTTCATAATCTTTCAAATCAAACAAAATAGCATTCACAACACAATACATGAAGGTTTGAGAAAATAGAAAATAGAATTTTGCATCTATGACATAATGTGTTTCATTCTTCAACATCAAAAATAAAACTGGTAAAAAAACGGTTGTAATTGCCCAAGTCCAGCTAATTAAAAACGGTTTTAACAACATTGTTCTACGTAACGAAATTCCGAATTTAAAATCATAGTATCCAAAGGATAAAATTGCTGTAAAAAATAAGACAGCCAACCATTTCCAAGTTAATATTTCGTAATTCGGTAAACAATTTAGTGCTAAAATAATTCCAGAAACTAAAGCGATTACGGCTAAAATAGCGGTATAAATACAAACAGATTTACGATGAGTAATGTAAAACTGAGTTCTTGGATTACTTGATGATTTTAAAGATTTTGGAATTCTGTAGGCATACAAATAAAACAATACGGTAATGGTGCTAATAAAAGCGTAATACGCAATTGAATTAAACGGTAAACCAATTTTGATATTCGTCTCTATATTGAGCACGATAGAAAGTAGAATTAAAAAAAAATTGGAAAAAAAAATGTTTACGATAAATCGACTAATCACTTTTTTTTCCATTTTCTTAACCTCTTAAATTTTGAAAAATTCTAGAATGACATTTTTATACGTTTCACCAATCGGAATTTCTTCGTCTTTCAAATATAAGACTTTATTTTGAATTGATTTCACTTTTTTTATCGAAACGATATAAGATCGATGAACTCGGACAAAAAGTTGATCGGGCAGTTTTTCTAAGATAGATTTCATCGATATTCGAGCAGTAATTCGTTTTCCGTTTGCGAGATGAATTTTTACATAATCGTCCAAACCTTCAATAAAATCAATTTCATCGTAGGCAATTTTATTCAATTTATAATCGGCTCTAATCGTCAAAAACTCTTTATCTTCATTCAGTTTTTTATCCACCAAAATCAACACCGCTTTGTTCACCGCTTCTTCAAATCTATCGTAATCTATCGGCTTCAACAAATAATCAATCGCCGCAACATTAAAGCCATCAACCGCATATTCCGCAAAAGCTGTGGTAAAAATAACGGGAATTTTCTTCTCCATATTTTTGTAAAATTCCATTCCATTTGTACGCGAAATTTGAATATCCAAAAACATCAAATCGATTGGAAATTGATTGATATATTTCTGCGCATCTTTCAAATTGGAAAAGGTTTTTACTAACTCAACATGTTCATTTCTCGAACAATAATTTTCGATTACCATCAATGCCAACGGCTCATCATCTATTGCAATTACTTTAATCATTCAAGAAAATTTTTAGTTCAACAATAAATTTAGATAAATCATTATGAATAGCTAATTTATAATGGTTTGTATAAAAATAATCTAATCTCTTTTTCGTATTTTTCAAACCAATTTCACTTTTTTCTGTTTCAGGATTTACCTCTTTCGAAATGGTATTTTCTACGTTCAAAAATAATGTTTGTTGCTCAACTTTTATCGAAATAATAACAGGTTCCGAAGCTTCATCAATCACACCATATTTGAATGCATTTTCGATAAAATTAATTAAAATTAATGGAGAAATTCTTAAATCTGCAGAATTTCCTTCGACCTCAAAAATAACAGATTCTTTGTTCGTTAATCTCAATTTTTGCAACTCAATATAATTCTTTATATAATCTAAATCTTGTTGCAAAGGCACAAAATCTTTGGAAGAATCTGAAACTACAAATCGCATCATTTTGGATAATTTCATCACCGCATCCGAAGCAGAATCTGACTTTTGAAGCGTTAAAGCATAAATATTATTCAACGTATTGAACAAAAAATGTGGATTGATTTGTGCTCTTAAATAAGCAATTTCAGACAATTGTTTTTCATTTTTCATTTCCTGAAAACGTTTATTTTGTCGAATAAAAAGCGAAACAATCGCCATCATCGAAAACATAATAATTTTCGGGCTCCACATCATAAAATTACGAGGCGGTTTTCGAGACTCAAAACGATTAAAAGGCGGAATTTTTGGTGGAACTTTGTTAAAATGAAACGCAAATTCTGGAACTTTATACACCACAAAAAAGAAAATGATGAGAATAACGATGTAGAAAAAATAACGTTTCTGAAAATATAATTTTGGAATTAACACGAAATAATTCACCAAAAAGAACACTAACAATAAGATATTTTCAAAAAGCATTCGCTTGAAAAAACCTGTTTTGAAAATAGATTGATCGCTCGAAAAATTTGGCGCAGCAATAAATGGAATCAACAGAAAAATAATTGAAACTATACTGAAAATAACGATTTCTCTCTTTGTAATTTTTACTTTATTCATCTTGTAATTCAATTGAAACAATAGAAAAATGTTGTCTATTTGGAATCATCAACGTTTTTATATTTTCATTTAACTCTTCATCCAAAGAAATTAAATAATGATTGTTAACCTCTCCAAAATAAAAATATTATTTGGTATAAAACGTAAGCGCAACCTTGTGATTTGCGTGATTTTGATTAGAAGAATTTATAACATCCAACTCGAAATCTACAAAATTAAGGTAGATTTTGTTCAAATTATCTGTGATTTGATACAAATTTCCTTCCAATTGTTCGATATACGGAATAGTCGCCATTCCTACCAAATAATGCAATTGCTCTGCTTTTTTATTTTGGCGCAACAATTCTCGAAAAGTTTCTACTTTATGCATTTCTTGTTGAAAAAGTTGCTCTTGCAAATAATACTCTTTGTACGTCGCATGAAAAACATATTTCTCCCAAATTGACGTTGTCGAAGCATCAATCACTAAACGATAAGCAAACTGAACTTTTTTAATTGTTTTCATCTTTTGGTTTTCTATCAAAAGGAGGCATTCCATCTGGAGGTGGAGGAATTCCTGGCCCTCCGCCCGTCGGCTCTTTTGCTTTCTCTATATTTTCTGTAGAAATTACAATATCTGCCTCAATTGTATATCCTTTTTCTAAACTTCCGCTCACTTTTGCCAATTGATTTCCGTCTGTATCATCCGAAAAGACATTGTCATTCGCATTGTACGTATAACCTGTCAAACCTTTTGTATAACCATATTTTTTGGCTGAATTTACAATTTCTACAACAGAATTTTCACCTTCTGGAAAAGCAATTTGCGTTACTTTTATCGAAACGCCATTTGCATTGTAAATGTGCACATGGATATGCGTTGCACGACTTTCGTACCAACCTGGGAAAATAGAATTGAATTCAACATTTCCATTTTCATCAGTTACTTGTCTACCTCTCAAAAATTTATACGATTTATAATCGATTGGTTGCATACGCATTCCGCCATATTGTGAATAATTTCCATCTTTATCACAATGCCAAATATCAACAATCGCGCCTATTAAGGGTTGACAACTTTCATCAACATTGGTTACATTAATTTTGATTGTCACCTCTACTCCTGTTCGATCACCTTTTATATTTTTAGATAAAAAATCTTCTGGCTTTTTTGTAGGAAATGGACCTTCTGTTTCAGAGGCCCATAGTTCACAATCATTTACAACATTAGAGTCTTTGCAACTCATCAACACTTTTGGAACAATTAAACTTGCGCCCAATAAACCCAAACTATTTTTTATAAAATCTTTTCTTTCCATTTTGTAATGTATTTTTAGTATTAGTAATCAATCACCATTAACAAAGAATTTTCGCTCAACGATTCAAATTCTACGTGTTCATCTGACTTAATTTCCAATAAATCTCTGGATTCGATTAAACGATTATGAATCTCAAAAATTCCTGTTAACGAAATAATTAACCAATTTCTTTCAACTTTTTTCATTGGTATTTCTGATTCTCTTCTCAAATCAAATTTTCCTAAAAAAACATTAAACAAATCATGGCGAATAATTTTCTCTAAACGATTCTCTCTATCCAAATCAATTGGAACAATCATTTTAGCAATTTGCTGTTTTTCTTTTACCAAAAATAACGAATAGAAATACGAATAATCGTTGCTGTATTCACCTTCGACATCGATAATGGTTCCTTTGTCTAAATAATAAATAAACGATTGATTGACTTCAATTTTCCAATTAAAACCATTCATGTTCAAACGAATATTATTCATCAAAGGCAACAAAATCAAATAACCACTTTCCTTGATTACTTTTTGATAAGTACCTTGACCATTCACAGCAACATCATCAATAAAAGCAAAATCAGAAATAGAATTATCATCATTTAACGCATTAATTCTGATATATTTATTCTCAAATAAATTTCGATTCTCAGCTTTACACAACTTTATCATACTTCATATTATCTTGAAACAAATATAATTTATCATCTTAATTCGACTAAATTTTAGAGGTTAACCCAAGATTTTTGTAGGTTAATTGAATTATGATTCGATTTTATTTATCTTTAGCAATAGAATTTATACGATCAAACACAACAAAAATGATAAACAAAAAAGTAAACAGCATCGAAGAAGCACTGCAAGGTGTAGAAAGCGGAATGACGCTGGCTGTTGGAGGCTTTGGACTTTCTGGAATTCCTGAAAATCTTATTCAAGGTTTAGTGGACAAAAAAATCAATAATCTTACGTGTATCAGTAATAATGCTGGTGTAGATGATTTTGGTTTGGGATTATTATTACAAGGACGACAAATCAAAAAAATGATTTCTTCTTATGTTGGAGAAAATGCAGAATTTGAACGTCAAATGCTTTCAGGTGAATTAGAGGTTGAATTGATTCCGCAAGGAACTTTAGCTACTCGCTTAATGGCTGCTGGTTATGGAATGCCTGCAATTTTTACGCCTGCTGGAGTTGGAACTGAAGTCGCTGAAGGAAAAGAAATCAGAAAATTTACCTTTCACGGAATCGAAAAAGAATATTTGTTAGAATATGCTTTCGAGCCTGATTTTGCAATTGTAAAAGCGTGGAAAGGTGATACAGCGGGGAATTTAGTTTTCCGTGGTGCAACAGCAAATTTCAATCATCCAGCTGCTATGTGTGGAAAAATTACGATTGCCGAAGTGGAAGAATTGGTAGAAATTGGAGAATTAGATCCAAATCAAATTCATACGCCTGGCGTTTATGTCAATCGAATTATTCAAGGTGCGAAATACGAGAAACGTATCGAAAATAGAACTGTTCAACCTAAATCATAAAAGAAAATGTTAGATAAAAATGGTATTGCAAAACGTATTGCAAAAGAAGTACAAGACGGATTTTATGTGAATTTAGGTATCGGAATTCCAACGTTGGTTGCTAATTATATTCCCGAAAATGTAAATGTTGTTTTACAATCAGAAAATGGATTATTAGGAATGGGACCTTTCCCTATCGATGGTGAAGAAGATCCTGATTTTATCAATGCGGGTAAACAAACGATTACAACTTTACCAGGTTCAGCTTTCTTTGATTCGACGATGAGTTTCGGAATGATTCGCGCACGAAAAATCAATTTAACAATTCTTGGCGCAATGGAAGTTTCGGAGAATGGAGACATTGCCAACTGGAAAATTCCTGGAAAAATGGTAAAAGGAATGGGCGGTGCAATGGATTTAGTAGCTTCGGCTGATAATATTATTGTAGCCATGCAACATGTGAACAAAGCAGGAGAATCTAAACTTCTAAAAGAATGTACACTTCCTTTAACAGGAATAAAATGTGTCAAAAAAATTGTTACTGAATTAGCTGTTTTAGAAGTTTTACCAGAAGGTGGTTTCAAATTATTAGAGCGAGCACCAGGAATTTCTGTGGAAGACATCAAAAATGCAACTGAAGGAAAATTAATTATTGAAGGAGAAATTCCCGAAATGATTTTATAAAAAATAAAGATTCGAAAGGAAAGTTAAAAAGCTTTCCTTTTTTTATGCTCGATTTGTTTAACTTTATTCAAATTAATACTTAAAAATCGATGCAAACAAAATTAGTAATCGCTCTACTTTCACTCAATTCTCTTGCTTTTGCGCAGCAACAGAATTTAGTAAAATATGTCAATCCCATGATTGGAACAGAAAAAATGGGACATACTTTCCCTGGCGCAACTGTTCCTTTTGGCGCTGTTCAATTAAGCCCAGAAACAGATTCTATTCCTTATGCTATC
Organism: Empedobacter sp. GD03739; assembly: GCF_029843245.1. NCBI lineage: Bacteria > Pseudomonadati > Bacteroidota > Flavobacteriia > Flavobacteriales > Weeksellaceae > Empedobacter > Empedobacter sp. GD03739. The sequence continues at coordinate 9,555 of NZ_JAOCHX010000035.1, forward strand.
AACCACAAATACAATCCAAAAGTTTATGATTATTGTGCGGGTTATCGTTTTGAAGATAAAACAATAACTGGATTTAGTCATACACATTTTAATGGAACAGGACATTCTGATTTGGGTGATTTCTTAATTATGCCAACCGTTGGAAAATTAAAATTAAATCCCGGAACTGCTCAAAATCCTGATAGCGGTTATCGTTCTCGATTTTCGCATCAAAACGAAACTGCCGAAACTGGATATTACAAAGTCAAATTGGATGATTATAATATTTGGGCAGAAATGACCGCTTCTACTCGAGTTGGTTTTCATCAATATACATTTCCAAAATCGATTGATTCACATATTATTTTGGATTTGAATGCTGGAATTTATAATTATGATGACAAAAATACATGGACGTATGTTCGCGTGGTGAATGACACATTGATTACGGGTTATAGACAAACACGAGGTTGGGCAAGAAATAGAACGGTTTATTTTGCGATGACTTTTTCAAAACCATTTAAAAATTATGGACAAAAAAATGAAGACGGACAAGTTGATTACAAAGGTTTTTGGCGTAAATGGAACGAAACTCAGAATTTTCCATTAATCGAAGGAAAAAAGATCAAAATGTATTTCGATTTTGATACAGAAAAAGATGAAAAAGTAAAAATCAAATTTGCGATTTCTCCAGTCAGTCAAACCAATGCGTTAGAAAATCTGACAACAGAAATTCCACATTGGAATTTTGAACAAGTGCGTAACGAAGCAAAAGAAAATTGGAACAAGGAATTGAATCGAATTCAGATTAAAGCTTCAGAAAATGATAAAATAAATTTCTATACAGCGATGTATCATACCTTCATCAATCCGACAACTTATATGGATGTGAATGGGCAGTACAAAGGTTTGGATCAAGAAATTCATCAAGCCAAAGATTTTACAAATTACACCACTTTTTCACTTTGGGATACCTATCGTGCACTGCATCCGTTGTTCAATATCATTCAACCAAAACGCAACAATGACATGGTAAAATCGATGATGAAACATTATGAGCAAAATCCAATAAAAATGTTGCCAATTTGGTCGCATTATGCCAACGAAAACTGGTGTATGAGCGGCTATCATTCTGTTACAGTTGTTGCAGATGCGATTGTAAAAGGTGTTTATAACGAAGATGCAAATGCTGCTTTGGACGCGTGTATTGTTACGGCAAATAAACGTGATTATGAAGGAATTGGCGATTATATCGACAAAGGTTATATTCCAGCTGAGAAAAATGGTACATCAATTTCGAATACGTTAGAATATGCTTTCGATGATTGGTCGATTGCGCAAGCTGCAAAAAAATTGAATCGAATGGATGTATATGAAACATTTATGAAGCGTTCTGAGAATTGGAAAAATAATTATGATGTTTCGATTGGATTTATGCGTCCTCGATTAGCGGATGGAAGTTTCAAGAAAGAATTTGATCCATTGAATACACATGGACAAGGTTTTATTGAAGGAAATTCGTGGAATTTTAGCTTTTTTGTTCCTCAAAATCCAAATGGATTAATTGAAGCAATGGGTGGAAAAAAGAAGTTTGGAGCAAAATTGGACAAATTATTTACGATGCATTTGCCTGACGAATATTTTGCGGAGACAGAAGACATTACGCGTGAAGGAATAATTGGTGGTTATGTTCATGGAAATGAGCCGGCACACCATGTTGCGTATTTGTATAATTGGGCGGGACAAGCGTGGAAAACACAAGAAAAAATCAGAATGATTTTGGAAATGCAATATAAACCTACACCTGATGGTTTGGGCGGAAATGATGATACTGGACAAATGAGTGCGTGGTATATTTTTAGTGCTTTAGGTTTTTATCCTGTTCAGCAAGGATCGACAGATTACACAATTGGGAGTCCTTTGGTAGATCATGCTAAATTGAATTTAGAGAATGGAAAACAATTTGAAATTGAAGTGAAAAATCAATCGAAGAAGAATGTTTACATCCAAAAAATAGAACTTAATGGAAAGTCTTACTCTTCGTTCAATTTAAATCATTTTGATATTGTGAATGGTGGAAAAATCATTTTTTATATGAGTGACAAACCTAAAAAATAAACGTTAAATATTTTATAATTAAATAAATAAGTTTGACTACTTGAAGAATAATGATTAATTTGAATCAAATTAAAAACCTAAAAAATGGCTAAAAAGGCAAAAAAAGAAGAAAATCATTTACAAGTTTTAGTGGATAAATTAAAAGATCCAAAACATAAACAATTAGTTCAAACGAATCGTTTAAAGAAAAAACGTCGCAATAACGCAAAAAATTAAGCATAAAAAAACCTCCAAAATTTGGAGGTTTTTGCTTTTTAATATTTTATAAAATTCCCATCAATTCTACTTCAAAAATCATGGTAGAATATGGTCCTAATTCTTTTGAAATTTCGCGATCTTTATAACCAATTTCTGGTTTTACAACAAATCTAAATTTACTTCCAACTGGCATTAATTGTACTCCTTCCGCCCAACCTTTTATTACATTTTCCAAAGGAAAAGCGGCTGGCTTCTTACGTTGAACCGAGCTATCAAAAACTTCACCTTTGATATTTGTTCCATGATAATGACACAAAACGGTATCGGATAAAGTTGGCTTCACTCCTTCGCCCAATGTGATTATTTCGTACAATAATCCACTTTCAGTTTCGGTTACACCTTCTTTCAATTTATATTCTTCTCGAAAAGCTAAACCTTCAGTTTTATTCTTTTCAATCAATTCTTGTTTGCGTTTTAGTAATAATTCAGCTACTCCCATACCACAAATTTAAAAGGAATATTTTTAATTATAGCATATTAATCATTTCTACAAATTAGTTTACTTTTAATGAAATTATACAACTAAATGAAAAAGATAATATTTTCGTTACTTTTTACTATTATTTCAATTGTAATTTTCGGGCAGAATATCGTAAAAGAAATACCATTTCGATTAACAAAATACAACAATATTTTAGTACCAGTTATTATCAATCAAAAAGATACGGTGCAATTGATGTTACATACAGGCTCTGATTATATTACAATTATTGAAGATTCGTATAAAAAAATGAAATCTATTTCGATTTCTGATACCTTAAACAATGTGACATCTTGGGCTGGATATTCGGATATGAAAATGAGTCAAAGCAATGTAATTAAATTTGGTAATGAAGAGTTCAGCAAAATTCCAATTTTTATTGACAAACAATCTGGACATGAGAGTGATGGAAAAATTGGTTTGAAATTTTTTGAAGGAAAATATTTCGAAATCAATTTTGATGAAAACAAGTTATATGTCTATGATAAAGCTCCTACCAAACTAAAAAAGTATACAAAATTAAATTCGAGATATTCTCAAGAAACACTGTATATAAAAGCTTTTCCATTTATTGACAAAAAACCGATTGAAACAGAATTTATGATTCACACAGGTTTTTCTGGTGCATTGATGATTTCAGATGATTTTGTAAAAGAATATAAATTATTAGAAAAATTTGAAATTATTGGAGAATCAAAACTAAATGATGCTGCTGGTAATGTAATACTTTCCAAAAAATCAATTTTACCTAATTTCGAATTGGCAAATCAAACATTCAAAAATGTACCAATGTCATTTTTTGATAGTACAATAAAAATTCAACACAAAAATATTATGGGTGGCGATTTGATTAAACGTTTCAATCTAATTCTCAATCCAGAAAAAGATATTTTATATGTAAAGAAAAGTAAATATTATAAAGACGAGTATTTTAAATTATAAAAAAAATCCACTTCATTTTGAAGTGGATTTTTTTATAAACTATATTGTATTCTTATTTTGCTTTGAATTTGTTAATCGCGTTAATCGTAAATTCTGATAAAACTAATTCACCCGAAATTTTTGCACGCTCGATTAATAACTCATCCCAATTTTCTGTTCCTTCCCAAGAAACACGTTTCAAATGTTTCATTGCTTCTGGATTTGAATTAGCTAATTTTTTAGCTAAAATATCGATGCCTTCATCCATTTCAACTGCATTTGCATAAACTTCTGCATACAAACCTTTTTCTTTCGCCCATTCAGCCGACTGAAATTCAGTTGCATTAATCGCCATTTGTGTAAAAGCAGAATTTCCAACTTTACGTTCTACAGCAGGTCCAACTACAAACGGTCCGATACCAACTGCTAATTCTGATAACTTTACAGACGCAAATTCTGTTGCAAAAGTATAATCTGCTGCCGAAGCAATTCCAACTCCACCTCCGACTGCTTTACCTTGAATACGTGCTAAAACAAATTTTGGTGCTTTGCGAATTGCGTTGATAACATGTGCAAATCCTGAGAAAAATTCTAGACCAGTTTCACGATCTTTGATTGAAATTAATTCGTCAAAAGATGCACCAGCACAGAATGTTCTATCTCCAGCACTTTTTAAAACAATAACTTTTACTTCGTCATCGTTTCCTAATTTTTCAATTTCTGTTGCTAAATTTCTTAATTGAGAACCTGGCATTGAATTACTTTGCGGGTGAAAGAATTCAATTGTACCAATTCCATTTTGTATATCTGATTTTACGTATGCTTCCATATCTAATTTGATAATTTTTTTTAATGTGGTAATGAGCAAATTTAACTAATAAATTATTCATTATATGTTTAATTGTTTGAATCAAAACAATTAATAATTTGAGATGCTTCGACATGCTCAGCATGACAAATATTTCACGTAATTTTTCAATTTGAAAATGATTCTAAATCATCTTCTCATTAACAAATTACCACATTCTCACATTATATTAATCTTGATTTAATTTTTTAACCATCGTTAAGATAGTTGCGATTCCAACAGTTTCACCTGTTTCATCGTAAATATCTACTAACCAACGAACAATTCCTTTTGCAATATCGTTTTCGTCTTTTTTCTCTTGATCGATTTTCTCTTTACAAGTAAAACGCACTCCAATTGTAGAACCTGGATATACAGGCTTCACAAAACGACATTCATCTAAACCATAGTTTAATAAAACTGGACCTTTTTTCGCTAAAACAAATAAACCTGCCGCTTTAGACAATAAATAGTATCCGTGAGCAACATTACGCTCAAAAATAGTTCCTTCTAAAGAAGTTGCGTCAACATGTGCATAGAAATTATCCCCAGATAAATCTGCAAATGCATTAATATCTGATTGTTGAATCGTATGTTTTGCTGTGATTAATGTATCACCAACTTTAACTTCTTCGAAATGCTTCGCGAATGGATGTTTATCTTCTTCGATATAATTTGCTCCATATTGGTATTGTTGAGTAACAGCTGTTAGTTTATTTGGAGAACCCTGGATTGCTGTACGTTGCATATAGTGTAATACACCACGCTTACCTCCCATTTCTTCTCCTCCACCTGCACGACCTGGACCTCCGTGTACTAATAATGGAAGTGGTGATCCGTGACCTGTAGACTCTTTGATACATTCTGCATCCAAAATAACGATACGTCCGTGTAAAGAACCTGCATTCAATACAAATTCTGTTGCGATATCATTATCCGCAGTAACAATCGAACAAACTAACGATCCTTTCCCCATACGAACTAACTCAATTGCTTCGGCAGTTCCGTTGTAAGGAATAATCGTAGAAACTGGTCCAAAAGCTTCGATATTGTGAACGTCCGTTTTATTGAATGGATCGTTGTTGAAGAATAAAATTGGAGAAATAAAAGAACCTTTGTTTTTATCAGCACCTTTTACTTCGAAATTATCTAAGTTTCCAAAAATAATTTCTTGTGTTTTAGCTAATTCTTCTACTTTCTCACGAACTTCTTTTACTTGCGCTGCTCCCGCTAAAGCTCCCATACGAACACCTTCCACATTTGGATCTCCAATTGTAGTCGTTGCTAAACGTTGTCCTAAAGCGATTTGAACATCCTCAACCAAATGAGCTGGCACCAATGCACGACGAACCGCTGTACATTTTTGTCCTGCTTTAGTTGTCATTTCACGTGTAACCTCTTTAATGAAAATATCAAATTCTGGTGAGCCAACTTGTACATCTTCTCCTAAAACACAAGCGTTTAAAGAATCTGCTTCTAAGTTGAATGGAACACCTTCTGAAGTAATTCTTGGATGTGCTTTTAACATTTGTCCTGTCCAAGCAGAACCTGTAAATGTTACAACATCTTCTGACTCTACATTATCTAAAATTCCGTTTGCTGAACCTGTGATTAATTGTAAAGCACCGTCAGGTAAAATTCCAGATTCAATGATTGCACGAACAACAGTTTCCGTTAAGAAAGAAGTAATTGTCGCAGGTTTTACAATAGCTGGAACTCCAGCCAATAAATTAACCGCAACTTTTTCTAACATTCCCCAAACTGGGAAATTGAATGCATTGATATGAATTGCAACACCTCGTTTTGGTGTTAAAATATGTGTACCTAAGAATGTTCCGTTTTTAGAGATTTTATGCGTTTCTCCTTCAACATAAAATGGTTGATCTCCGAATTGACGTCGTAAAGATGCATTGGCAAATAAGTTTCCAATTCCTCCTTCAATATCAACCCAAGAATCTGCACGAGTCGCACCTGTTGCCCAAGAAACCGTGTAAAATTCTTCTTTACGATCCATTAAGTATAAGGCTAATTTTTTCAACATTAAACCTCTTTCTTGGAACGTCATTTTACGTAAAACTGGTCCACCAACTGTACGTGCATAATCCATCATCGCACTGAAATCTAATCCAGCTGATGATGCAGTTCCTATTTCTTCGCCATTGATGGCGTTATATAACATTTGCCCTTCAGACGAACCTTTTGTCCATTGTCCTAAAGCATAATTTTCTAATTGTTTAGCCATTTTTATGTTGTTTGTGTATTTTTTTAGTTATAAGTCGTAAGTATTAAGTTATAAGTTTTTGTCATTCTGAGTTCATCTCAGAATCTCATTAAATTTAAGTGTGATACTGAAACAAGTTCAGTATGACATTTTACATAATACTTTTTACATTTTACTTACTTTCATTCCACGTTTTATAATTCGAAGCCATTGACTCGTAATAATAATCTGGAACTTCTGTTAATGGTTCACAAGGTTTTAAACTATCATGACAATCACTTGGTAATTGCATATATTGTTGAGTACCTTGATCTTTCCATTCGATCATTTGATCCGAAACTTGTTTTACGATTTTTGCAGGATTTCCAACCACAACACTTCTTGTCGGAATATGTGTATCAGCCTTTACAAAAGCTAAAGCACCAACAATACATTCGTCTTCTACCACAACATTATCCATAACAACTGCATTCATCCCAACCATACAATTACGACCAATTGTTGCGCCGTGAATAATTGCGCCGTGACCGATATGCGCTTTTTCTTTTAAATGAACTGTTGTTCCTGGAAACATATGAATCGTACAATTTTCTTGTACATTGCAATTATCTTCGATAATAATTTGTCCCCAATCACCACGTAACGCACAACCTGGACCAATGTAAACATCTTTCCCAATAATCACATTTCCTGTCACCACAGCTTGCGGATGAATAAATGCTGTTGGATGAACAACGGGTTTATATCCTTTGAATTCGTAAATCATTTTTCTAATATAGTTTTTCGTTTGACGAAATTCGAACTTAGTATTACTCGAAAAACTAACTTCGAATTTCGAATAACTATTTTATGCTCTTTCAATAATTACAGCGTAACCTTGTCCTAAACCGATACACATTGTAACCAATGCATAACGTTTTCCTGTAGCTTGTAATTCGTAAGCCGCAGAATTTAAGATACGCGCTCCTGACATTCCAAGTGGATGTCCTAAAGCGATAGCTCCACCATTTGGATTGATACGAGAATCGTTATCTACTAAACCTAATGCACGCGTACATGCTAAAGATTGCGCTGCAAAAGCTTCATTTAATTCAATTACATCAATATCATTCATTGTTAAACCAGCTTTTTCTAATGCAATTTTCGTTGCATTCACTGGTCCAATTCCCATAATGCGAGGCTCAACACCTGCAACACCAGAAGAAACAATACGTGCCATTGGTGTTAAACCAAAATCTTTAATCGCTTGTTCAGAAGCTAAAATATTCGCTGCCGCACCATCATTAAGTCCAGAAGCATTACCCGCAGTTACCGTTCCATCTGCTTTGAAAGCTGGGCGTAACTTTGATAAAATCTCCATTGTTGTATTATTCTTTGGGAATTCATCAGTATCAAAAATGATTGCATCACCTTTACGTTGTGGAATAACAACAGGAATAATCTCTTTCGCTAAACGTCCATTCACTTGGGCAGCAGCCGTTTTTTGTTGAGACCAAACCGCAAATAAATCTTGATCTTCACGCGAAATATTATCACGCTCTGCTAAGTTTTCAGCTGTATTTCCCATTCCATCAACACCCCACATTTCTTTCATTTTTGGGTTGATAAAACGCCAACCAAAAGTTGAGTCATAAATTTGTGCATCACCACCAAATGGAGAAGCCGATTTAGAAATTACTAAAGGTGCACGTGTCATCGATTCTGCTCCACCAGAAATCATTAATTGTGCATCACCAACCTGAATTGCTCTCGATGCTGCAATTGCAGCTGATAAGCCAGAAGCACATAAACGATTCACTGTTTCACCTGGAACTGTGTAAGGTAATCCAGATAATAAAGCCGACATACGAGCTATATTACGGTTATCCTCTCCTGCTTGATTTGCATTACCTAAAATTACATCGTAGAATGCAGCAGGATCAATTGATGGATTTCTTTTTAATAATTCGGCGATTACCATTGCCCCCATATCGTCTGGACGAACAGCAGATAATCCACCTTTTAATTTACCAATTGGAGTTCTAACTCCATCTATTATATATGTTTGGTTCATTGTTTTAAAGCTTTATGCCTAAAACTTTATGCTTTAGGCAATTTATAAAATTTATTCTTCAATTAAAGGTTTACCTGTTCTAAAGCAAGTTCCTTTAAATAAAGCAATTAATTCGTTGTTTTGATTTGTAACTTTGATATCGTAAATACCTGTTTTTTTCGTTGTCGAAACTTCTTGAGATTCAATGGTAAATACATCTCCCTCGCGTCCAGCTTTCGTAAACGAAATGTGAACATCTAAGGCTACAGAAATATTATTGTACATATTGCACGAAAAAGCAAACGCAGAATCTGCCATCGCAAACGTTACGCCTCCGTGAACAGACCCTACTCCGTTCATCATTTCTGGACGAATTGCTGCTTGTAATTTTGCATATCCTTCTCTAACTTCGATTACTTCTAAACCTAACCATTCACTAAATTTATCGTGGTCAAGCATTCTATTTAATAACTTTTGTGGTTCCATTTTTTTGATAATTTTTAGTAGAATGTTTTATTTTCTTTGACGAAATTTCTGATAATTGGACTTAAACGGTAACGATCTTCATGGTAATAATTGTACAATTTATCTAAATCATTTTGTACATTTTCCAGTCCATATTCATCCGCCCATTTCAATAATCCTTTTGGATAATTTACACCTTTTGTCATCGCCGTATCTAAATCCTCACGGTTTGCAATGTTTAAAAATAAAGCATCAGCTGCTTCGTTGATTAACATCACCAAAACACGTTTGTATATTTTTTCTAATAAAGCTTGATCTTGAGATGGTACTTTTTTCTCCACTCCTTCTGCATAATTGTAAAATCCACGACCAGATTTACGTCCGTAATATCCAGCTTCGAATAAGCGTTTTTGAGAGAAAGATGGTTTAAATCTTGGATCATAAAAGAATGATTCGAAAACCGATTCGGTTACACGATAATTCACATCATGACCAATAAAATCCATTAATTCGAATGGTCCCATACGGAAACCTCCAACAGAAGTCATCGCAAAGTCTATTGTTTCTGCATCTGCAACTCCTTCTTCTAATAAACGAATTGATTCGCTATAAAATGGACGAGCTACACGATTTACAATAAATCCTGGCGTATCTTTCGTAATTACAGGTAATTTACCAACAGATTGAATCAAGGCTTTTACTTCTTCTGCTAAACCTTCTCGCGTTTGTACGGCTGGAATAATCTCTACCAAAGCCATTAAAGGCGCAGGATTAAAAAAGTGAATTCCAATAACACGTTCTGGTTTTGAACACGCAGATGCAATTGATGCGATTGATAATGAAGAAGTGTTTGAAGCTAAAATACATTCGTCAGAAACGAGTTCTTCCACTTGTTTGAAAACTGATTTTTTAATATCTAAATTTTCAATAATTGCTTCAATCATTAAATCAATCGATGCAAAAGCGGTTAAGCTATCTGCATATTCGATATTGTTTTGAATTTCTTGTGCTTTTTCAGCAGTATATTTTTCTTTCGCCACTAACTTCTCGAATGTCTTCGCTAAGTTTTGTTTTGAACGATCTAAAGCTTCTTTATTTGTGTCATATAAAACAACTGGATGACCAGATTGAGCAAAAACTTGTGCAATTCCAGACCCCATTGCTCCTCCACCAATAATTCCTATTTTTTTCATTTCTTACTCGCCTTTAAAAACAGGATTTCTTTTCTCGATAAATGCGTCTACACCTTCTTGATAATCTGATGTATTCCCTGATTTAGCTTGAAATAATCCTTCTTGAATTAATTGTTCTTCGATTGAATTATTAAATGTTTGATTCAATAATTTCTTTGTATAAGCCAAACCTTTTGTTGGAAGATTGGCTAATTTATCAGCAATCTTTGCAACTTCAGCATCGAAAATATCGTCAGCGAAAAACTCATAAATCATTCCGATTTCTTTTGCTTGAGCCGCCGAAACTTTATCTGCAAGCATCATTAAAGCAGTTGCTTTTTGAAGTCCAATTAAACGAGGTAAGAAATAAGTTCCTCCACAATCTGGGATTAAACCAATTTTAGAAAAAGCTTGAATGAAATTTGTCGATTCTTTCGCAACAACAATGTCACAAGCCAAAGCTAAATTTGCTCCCGCACCGGCAGCAACACCGTTTACAGCAGCAACAACTGGTTTGTCCATATTTCTAATTTTAAGAACCAATGGATTGTAATTTTCTTGAACGATTTTATTGAAGTCGATTTCTTTTTCTTCTAAAACTTCTCCTAAATCTTGACCAGCGCAGAATGCTTTTCCCGTTCCAGTTAAAACCACTGCACGAACAGAAACATCTTGAGCTGCAACATCCAAGTGATGTTGAAGAGATTTAATCATTTCCTGATTAAAACTGTTAAAAACAGAAGGACGATTCAACGTAATCGTAGCAATTCCTCCCTCTTGTGTGTATAGGATTGATGTTGAATTTTCCATAATTTTTTAGTGATGACATTTGAAATAATCAAATGGTTCGTGGCAACTATTGCATTGATACATAGCTTTGCAGGCCGTAGAACCAAATTGACTGATAAGTCTGGTATCTGTAGAGCCACATTGTGGACATTCGATATTTTGTTCGTCTGAAAAGAGCTCATCGCTCGAAGGATTTTTAGTTGGAGGCGCAATTCCATAAGCCTTCATTTTTTGCTTTCCTTCTTCTGTCATCCAATCAGTTGACCACGAAGGGCTCAACTGATTAATGACATTGATATTTTTGAATCCTTTTTCGATTAATTTTAAACGAACAGAAATTGAAATTGCACTCATAGCAGGACATCCCGAATACGTAGGCGTAATTGTAACGTTGACACTTTCTTGGTCAATTAATTCAATTTTACGCACAACACCAAGATCAATTACACTAATCACAGGAATTTCTGGATCAGCGACTTCCTCCATGTATTGCCAAATTTCTTTTTCGGTTACCATTGCGAATCTGGATAAGTTCTTTGTAAATATTGTAAATCTGTTAAGATAAATCCTAAATGCTCTGTATGAACACCTTCTTTACCTCCTTTTTGTACAAAAGCATTTTCTACATCAGCTTTGATTGTCGCTTCGTCTAAAATTGCTTTTACATTTGTTAACCAAGTCGCTTGGAATTCTTCTGGACTTGAAATTAATCCTTCTTCAACTAAAGCTTTTTGGTAAGGCGCTAATAAAAACGCTTCTTTTACATAAGGTAAAATATTATTTACTGCTTCCTGAATTTTATCGTGAGATTCTTGTGTTCCGTCTCCTAAACGAATCATCCATTCTGATGACCATTTTAAGTGATATTTTACCTCTTTCAATGATTTTTCAGCGATGGCTTGTAATTTAAGATCTTTTACTTTCAAAAATTGCTCTAACAATAACGCATGGTAAGAATCGTAAAAGAATTGACGTGCAACTGTATCACCGAAATGTCCGTTTGGTAATTCAACCAACAATAAGTTTTTATATTCACGCTCTTCACGTAACATTGCTAACGTATCTTCAGTTGCTCCATTCCCGATCATTTCAGCCGCATAATCATAATAATTAGATGTTTGACCTAATAAATCCAACGCCATATTAGACATTGCAATGTCTTGTTCTAAAATTGGACCATGACCACACCATTCGCATAAACGTTGTGCCAAAATTAGATTTGTATCTGCTAAATGTAAGATAAAATCGATGTAATTTTGATTGTTTTGATAAACTGTACTTGTCATAAATTACATGTTTTTAATTTCTTCTGGTACATCATAAAAAGTTGGATGACGGTAAACTTTGTCTTCTGCAGGATCAAAAAATTGTTCTGCTTCATCAGGATTAGAAGCATGGATATTAGCAGATTCTACCACCCAAATACTTACACCTTCTAAACGACGTGTATATACATCACGTGCATTTTCTAGTGCCATTGTAGCATCAGCAGCATGTAAGCTCCCAACGTGTTTGTGGTCTAACCCTTGTTTACTTCTAATGAATACTTCCCATAAAGGCCAATCTCTATTTTCCATCTTTTTATGCGTTTTTGCGTTGTTCTTTTTCTAATTCTCTTTGTTTTCTTTTTTCGTGATAAGCTGTTGCAGCATCACGAACCCAAGCTCCTTCGTTGTGAGCATTACGGCGAGCATCCAAACGTTGTTTGTTACATTTACCGTTTCCTTTCACAACATTCCAGAATTCTTCCCAATCAATTTCTCCGAATTCGTAGTGCCCTGTTTCTTCGTTGAATTTTAGATCTGGATCTGGAATAGTTAATCCTAAATATTCGGCTTGAGGAATAGAAATATCTACGAAACGTTGACGTAATTCGTCATTCGAGAAACGTTTGATTCTCCATTTCATTGATAATTCTGAGTTTGATGATTCTTCGTCTTTTGGTCCAAACATCATTAATGTAGGCCACCACCAACGATTCATTGCATCTTGCAACATCGCTTTTTGTTCTGGTGTTCCTTTTGATAATACCACTAATGCTTCATAACCTTGTCTTTGGTGGAAAGATTCTTCTTTACAAACACGCACCATTGCACGAGCATAAGGTCCGTAAGAAGTTCTACATAATGGAACTTGATTCAGAATCGCAGCTCCATCTACCAACCAACCAATCATTCCGATATCTGCCCAAGTAAGGGTTGGATAATTGAAGATTGATGAATATTTTGCTTTACCTGAATGTAAATCATTTAATGTTTGAATACGGGAAACACCTAATGTTTCAGCAGCACAATATAAGTATAATCCGTGACCAGCTTCGTCTTGAACTTTCGCTAATAAGATTTTCTTTCTATTTAATGAAGGCGCTCTTGTAATCCAGTTTGCTTCTGGTAACATCCCTACAATTTCTGAGTGAGCATGTTGAGAGATTTGTCTGATTAATGTTTTACGGTATGCGTCTGGCATCCAGTCTTTTGGTTCGATACGAACTTCATTTTCAATCTTATTATCGAAGATTTCTTGAAAATCAATTTCTTTTGCACTCATTTCTAAACGTTTTTAAAGTTGATTATTTGGCATCAAAATCTACCACGACTTCTGCAGAACGAGGGTGCGCTTGACACGCTAATACAAATCCTCTTTCTAATTCATCTGGCTCAAGTGAGTAGTTGATGTCCATTTCTACCTCACCCTTCTCTACTTTACACTTACAAGTTGCGCAAACACCACCTTTACAAGCATAAGGTAAATCAGCTCCGTTTTGTAAAGCCGCATCTAAGATTGTATCGCCATTGTAACCCAAATCAATCTGTAAAGCTGTTGCATCTAATTTGATGGTTACTTTACTCATTGTATCATCTGATTGTTTTACAGCTTTTTGACGCTCTACCTTTTTCGCTTCTGCAGATGCACTATAGAATAATTCGAAATGCAAATGTTTTGCATCAACTCCTGCTTCTACAAAAGCGTCACGACCGCTTAAAATCATTTCTTCTGGACCACAAAGGAAAACTTCGCTTACTTCTTTTGGATCGATGATATTTTGCAAGAAATATTCAATTTTTGCTTTATCAATACGACCACTCAAAATCTCAGCATCAGCCGTTTCACGACTCAAGATATTGTAAACGCTAATGCGTTCCATGTATCTATTTTTTAATGCTTCGATTTCTTCTTTAAAAATAATCGAACCTTTGTTTCTGTTTCCATATAACAGTACAAATTGACTGTTAGGTTCTGTTTGTAGAACTGTTTTGATGATAGAAAGTACTGGTGTAATTCCAGATCCCGCCACAATTCCTACATATAATTTTTTGTTGTCTTCGTGTACTTCTGTAAAGAAATTTCCTTGTGGAGTCATTACATCAAGAACATCGCCAACTTTGATTGTATCGTTAACAAATGTCGAGAAAATTCCATCCTCAATTTTCTTTACAGCAACTCTTAATTCATTATCCAAAGGACTTGAACAAATTGAGTAAGAACGTCTAATTTCTTCGTTATTGTGAAAATTCTTAAACGTTAAATATTGACCATGTTTGAATTTGAATTCTTGGTTTAATTCTTCTGGCACTTCAAATGTAACGGATACACAATCTGGTGTTTCCTTTTTTACATTTTTAACGCGTAATTGGTGAAAATTTATAGCCATATTATTTTTGAAATCCGTTAATTAATAGTGTCATTAAGTCATTTTCTAATTGCTCTGGTGAGATATCTCGTCCAGGTTTGTACCACAATTCTATCCAACGTAATGATGATAATAAAGTAAATAAAGCAACCGAAACATTCAAGTCTTTAAATTCGCCTGCTGCAATTCCTGCTTTGATAAGATTAGCGATTCTTTTTTCGTATCCTTTTCGAATTGTTTTGTACAATTCTTTTTTCGTATCCGAAAGATTTTTCCAATCATTATTTGCAACAGAAACTTCGTTTGGCTCATCAATAATCATTCTGACATGTAATTGAATTAAATCTCTCAATTTCTGAACATTTGATTCGTTTGTATCTTCGATCGAGCTAATGTGAGAAACATATTGATTAGCAACTTTAAAACAAATCTCTTCTAAAATTTCGTCTTTCGAACGAATGTGATTGTATAAACTTGCGGCTTCCATTCCAACCTTTTCAGCCAGTTCGCGCATTGATGTTGCCGAATAACCTTTTTGTTTAAAGATTAAGGCAGCTTCTTGAATAATCAGTTCTTTTTTACTTTGTTTAGGCATATATTTATAAATGTCTGTTATCGATGATTCGGTTTAATTTTCCTCCTTCACTTTTCGGAAGTTCATCAACTTGATACAATTTAACATTCATTCCTAATCCAATATTGTCTCTAATTTTTTTGTGAATATTAGAGATTAATTTGCAACATGCATGATTAGATTCGTCGTTCAAATTATCACAAGTGAAACCTTGGCTTGCAAAATAGTCAGGATTAATTTCAAATCCAACTTCTACAGCATCCATATTTTTAGGTTTTGTTAAAACTACTTGATAATTTGGCGATAATTCTGGAAATTCTGGAATAAAATCAGCGATTTGTGTGTGAAAGAAATTTACACCTCTAATAATCATCATATCATCTGCACGACCAATAATTGGTCCCATTTTGATATGCGTTCTTTTCTTAGAATATTCGTACGTAAGGGTTGTGATATCTCCCGTCCAATAACGCACCAATGGTAAAGCTTCTTTTGTTAACGTTGTAATCACTAAAACTCCAGGTTGTCCATAAGGCACAGGCTCACCTGTTTTCTCGTCTACAATCTCTGGAAAGAAGTGGTCTTCCCAAATGTAAGATCCTGTTCCTTGCTCTTCATAATCTTCATTAGATACACCAGGTCCGATAATTTCGCTCAATCCATAGATATTAGAAGCTTTGATGTTTAAACTTCCTTCTACTTCTTGGCGTAATGCTTCTGACCATGGTTCTGATCCTAAAATAGCAAACTTAAGATTTAAGCTTTCTAATGATTCGCCTCTTTTCTTGATTTCCTCAGCTACTGTTAATGCATACGATGGTGTTGCACAAATCGCATCAGCCTGAAAATCTTTCAACAACATAATTTGTTTTTCAGTATTTCCACCAGAAATAGGAACAACTGTCATTCCTAACTTTTCTGCTCCATAATGTAATCCCAAACCTCCTGTAAACAAACCATAACCATAAGCATTTTGTAATGTCATTCCTGGTTCGCATCCAGAAGCCGCTAAAGAACGTGCTACTACTTCTGAAAATAATTCGATGTCATTTTTGGTATAACCTACAACAGTTGGTTTTCCTGTTGTGCCGCTTGAACAATGTAAACGGATTACGTTGCTCTTTGGTTCTGCAAATAATCCGAACGGATAGTTCTCTCTTAAATGTGTTTTTTTGGTGAAAGGTAATTTGTGTAGATCTTCAACACCTTTGATGTCTTCTGGTTTTATTCCAGCCGCATCAAATGCTTCTTTATAAAAAGGTACATTGTTGTACACTTTTTGTAACATGTTTTGAAGTCTTTCGTTTTGAAGAACGCGCAATTTTTCAATTGGCATTTGTTCTATCTCGGGATTAAATATCATAATTTTTGCAGATTTTGATTTTTGATAATAACAAATTTAATCAAAAAAACTAAAAAAACTAACGTTTGTTAGTTTTTTTAGTGTAAAAAATACAATTCTTATTAATTATTGCCTTTTTAATAAGATAAAACACTATTAATCAATGTTTTTAATTTTTCAGCATTGGGTAACATCTCTGCTTCCAAAGTCGAATTTAATGGAATTGCTGGCATATCTTGCGCTCCTAACACACGAATTGGTGCATCTAAGTACTCAAAACACTCTTCATTAATTAAGCCTGAAATACTCTGTGCAAAAGAGTTTTGCTTCGCTTCTTCTGTCAAAACAATACAACGATTGTGTTTTTTTACACTATTAAAGATTGTTTCTTCATCTAACGGAACTAAAGTTCTTAAATCGATAATTTCGACTTGATTAGGAAAATCCTTTGCCGCTTGTTTTGCCCAATACACTCCCATTCCGTATGTAATAATCGAAACAGAATTATGATTTTGAGAAGATTCAGCCGTTAAAACTTCACGTGCTTTACCAAAAGGCAATACATAATCTTCGTCCGGCTCAACTGTCGCAGCATCTTCTGTTCCTTTTATTTTACTCCAATACAACCCTTTGTGCTCTAGCATTACCACAGGATTTGGATCGTAATAAGCTGCTTTCATCAAACCTTTCAAATCCGCTCCAGTAGATGGATACGCAATTTTAATTCCTTTAATATTCGTCAAAACACTTTCTACAGAACTTGAATGATAAGGTCCTCCGCTTCCATACGCACCAATTGGTACACGTAAAATCATGGAAACTGGCCATTTACCGTTTGATAAATAATTAGAACGTGCCACTTCTGTAAACAACTGATTCAATCCTGGCCAAATATAGTCGGCAAATTGCACCTCAACAATTGGTTTTAAGCCTACTGCAGACATTCCAACCGTAGATCCGATTATAAACGCTTCTTGAATTGGTGTATTAAATACACGATTTTTACCATATTGTTTTGCTAAAGTTGCCGCTTCACGAAAAACTCCACCTAAACGCAATCCTACATCTTGTCCATATAATAAAGCTTCTGGATGTTTTGCCATTAATTCACGAATCGCAAATAATGCAGAATCTACCATTACTGTTTTATCTTTTCCTTCTGGAGAACGATTTCCTTTTTCTTCGTTAATCGGTGTTGATGCAAAAACATGCGTATATAAATCTTCAGAACGTGGATCTTCTGCTTTTAATGCTTCTTGATATTCTGCCTGAACTTGTTCTTTTATCTTATTCTCAATTTCGATTAAATCATTTTCATCGAAACCTTCATTTAATAAAGTATATTTTAATTTATCGTAAGGATCACGAGATTGTGCTTCCTCTAAATCATCTCTGTACCATTCTTTGCGAACGCCAGATGTATGATGATTCAATAAAGGAACTTTTGCATGCACCAAAATCGGACGACGTTCTGTACGAATAATTTCAATTGCACGTTGAATCGTTTCATAAGAAGCTAAAAAATCCGTTCCATCAACCACAAAAACTTCCAAACCATTGAAACCTTTTGCATAATGAGCGATATCTTGTGCACGAATTTCATCTGCCGAAGCCGAAATATCCCATTCATTATCTTGAACCAAATATAAAATTGGTAATTGTTTCAACGCTGCCATTTGGAAAGCTTCTGCCACCTCGCCTTCCGTACAAGACGCATCTCCTAACGAACAAACTGCAATTGGTTTTACTTCTTCATTGCAAAGACCTTCTAATTCTTTGTACTGCATTCCCATCGCAATTCCCGTTGTTGGAATCGCTTGCATTCCTGTTGCACTACTTTGATGCGGAATTTTCGGCATATTATCACGGCGCAAACTTGGATGAGAATAATACGTTCTTCCTCCAGAAAAAATATCATCGCGTTTTGCCAATAATTGCAACATCAATTCATAAGGCGTAATCCCGATTGATAATAACATGGCATCATCACGGTAATATGCGCTTAAGTAATCTTGTGGTAATAATTGTAATCCTGTTGCAATTTGAATTGCTTCGTGTCCACGCGCTGTTGCGTGAACATATTTGCTTGTTACAGCTTTATTTTCTTCGTATAATTCGGTTAAAGATTTTGCAGTAACCAATAATTCGTATGCTTGTTTAAGTAATGTTGTTGTTGATAATGTGGTTTCCATTCTGATTAAATTTGCGTGTTAACATCCCAATTCTCCATGTAATCTGAAATTCGTTTCAAGAAAACGCCTCCCAAAGATCCGTCTATCACACGATGATCAAACGAAAGTGACAAATACATAAATTGCCTCGCCACAATAATATCTCCGAACTCAGTTTCCAAAACCGCAGGTTTTTTCTTGATCACGCCAGTCGCTAAAATTGCCACTTCAGGTTGATTGATAATTGGCGTTCCCATCAAATTACCAAAAGTTCCCACATTACTTATTGTAAACGTTCCTCCACGAACATCATCTGGCGAAAGTTTATTATTTCTTGCTTTATCTACAATTGAATTTACACCTTTTACTAAACCTTCTAAATTTAATTCATTGGCTTGATGAATGACAGGAACAATCAAATTATTACTTGGTAAAGCAGTTGCAATTCCAATATTTATCTCATTGTGTTTGATTATTTTAGTCTCAGTTTCATCAACTGATACATTAATCATTGGAAAATCTTTAATTGCACGAACAACACAATCTACAATTAACGGCGTAAATGTCAATTTTTGTTTGTATTTAGCTTCAAAAGCAGCTTTATTTTCTTCGCGCCATTTCACAAAATTCGTCACATCAGGTTCTACATAAGCCGTCACATGAGGCGAAGTTTGTTTACTCTTTTTCATATGTTTCGAAATCAATTGACGCATTTTATCCATCTCAATGATTTCATCTTTCGCTCCAAAGGAAGAACTTGAAACTAGATTATTTTCACTTAAAGTATTACTTAAATTATTAATTGTAAATGGTTTATTTTGAATATAATTCAACACATCATTCTTCGAAATTCTCCCATCACGACCAGAACCTTTTATTTGTGAAATATCAGTTGATTGAAGATTTTCTTTTTGAATAATACTTTTTACCAAAGGTGATAAAAATTGATTTGTATCGATTGAATTTACAGTTTGCGAAGTTGTGACAGTTTCAATCTTTTTTTCTTCAACATTTTCAGTTTTTTGAGCTGATTGTTGTTGAGTTTCTGAAGGCTCAATTAAAGCGAAAACTTCTCCTATTTTTATTTCATCTCCTTCATTAAATCTAAACTCAATAATTTTTCCAGCAGTTGTAGAAGGCACATCAGAATCTACTTTATCCGTCGAAACTTCGGCAATTACTTCATCTTCTTGAATGAAATCGCCAACGTTTTTTGTAAAACGAACCAATTGTACAGACTCTACACTTTCTCCCAATTTTGGAATCGTTAGTTCTATATTCTTCATTTTATTTGTTTGCAGTTTTGAGCGTTGAAGATAATGATTTTTTATAAAAACTAATGAATGTTAGTTGAAATATTCATTAGTTTTACGCAAATTAATTAAACAATGGAAGATATTTTTGTTGGGATATGGTTTCTTTTTGTATTAACAATGACCTTTTTACCTATAATGTGTTTAATACATGTTATTACACATCAATTTAGAAATTTAAAAACAAAATTTCTATGGATTTTTGTTGTAGTATTAATTCCATACTTAGGTCCTATTTTATATTATTTAAAAGGTCGAAATATGGTTATAAATAACTAAAACCTCATCACCAAACCAACTCCCGCTTGATTATTTTGATAAACAGGAAAAAACATTGTCGCCACTTTTGATTCTTTATTTTTTGGAGAAAACCAATTGTTAATCGTAGGAAATAACCAATACGCCAATTCCGTAGATAAAATCCCTATTCCCGCTCCAGCAACAACATCTCCAACCCAATGGCGATTATTGATAACACGATAAACACCTGTAAAAGCTGCCAAAGGATATCCAGCCAAACTCAACCAAAAATTAGAATCTTGATATTCTCGAAACATAAATTGAGCCGTAGAAAATGCATTCGCCGTATGTCCAGAAGGAAAAGAAAGATTGTTTGTACCATCGGGTCTTTCTTCTTGTACAGTGTGTTTTAGCCCCATCACCAAACCTGTATTGATGATTTGAGATGTTGCAAAAATAATTGTACGATCTCGTAAATTATGTTTCCCTTGAACGCCAGCCAAATTCAATCCATAAACCGCTGCTGCAGGTAAATATTGTGTATAATTATCAAATTTATTTCCTTTTGTTTTATCTTCTAAAATTTCGTTTTGAGTAGATTTATTCAAATTATCCAATGCTGGAATTGCCAAACTCAGACTTCCATATGTAATTAAAGTCGCAGGAATAATCAACTTTTTGGCGTTGAAATGATAAACTTTATCTTCTGGATTAAATATTTGCTTTGGAATAGAATCAAGTTGAATAGAATCGGTTTTAGTTTGCTGAATTGTATCTTGTGCATTCCCTTTTATAGAAAATATTGAAAGTAATACACAATTCATGACTATCGTTTTTGTTTTAATTTGGTTCATTTTCACATTCATTTTATTGAACAAATGTATTTGAAACCTCCTTACACAAAACTTAAGATTTGATTAAGAAAAAAGCCATTAGAAATAATCCAATGGCTTTAAAAAAATATCTATTTATAAATTTCCTCGACGTTCTTGCTCTCTTTCTAAGGCTTCGAACAATGCTTTGAAATTACCTGCTCCAAACGATTGCGCTCCATGACGCTCGATAATTTCGTAGAATAATGTTGGACGATCTTCGACTGGTTTCGTAAAAATTTGTAACAAATAACCTTCTTCATCACAATCAACCAAAATTCCTAAATCTTGTAACTTCTTAATATCCTCATCAATTTCACCAACACGCTCTGGAATCATATCGTAATAAGCCTCTGGTGGCGCTGATAAAAACTCAACTCCACGAGATTTAAGTTCTGTCACAGTTTTTACAATATCCTTAGTTGCAACTGCAATATGCTGCACTCCTTCTCCTTCGTAAAAATCTAAATATTCTTCTACTTGAGATTTCTTTTGACCTTCTGCAGGCTCATTGATAGGGAATTTTGAATAACCATTTCCGTTACTCATCACTTTCGACATTAATGCTGAATATTCCGTATTGATTTGTTTATCATCAAACGATAAAATATTTACAAATCCCATTACATCTTGGTACCAAGCAACCGCTTCGTTCATACGATTCCAACCCACATTACCAACGCAATGATCCACATATAATAAACCACAATCTGTTGGTTGATATGTTGATTCAGATTTTACATAACCTGGCATAAAAGGACCTTCATAATTTTTACGTTCAATAAACATATGGATTGTTTCGCCATATGTATAAATTCCAGACATTTTTACTTCACCAAACTCATCTGTAATCGTAGTTGGCTCCATATAAGGTTTTCCTCCACGTTTTGTTGTTTGCTCAAAAGCATCGTACGCATCATCCACCCAAAGTGCTAAAATTTTAACTCCATCACCATGTTTCATTGCATGTTGACAAATTGGAGAATCTGATTTTAAACCAGAAGTTAATACCAAACGAATCTTCCCTTGTTGTAAAACATAAGAAGCTCTATCTCTCACTCCAGTTTCTGGGCCAGCATACGCAACTTCCTGAAATCCAAAAGCTGTTTTGTAATAATGTGCAGATTGTTTTGCATTACCAACATAAAACTCGATATAATCGGTTCCATTAATTGGAAGAAAGTCTTGTGCTAATGCTATTTTTTCAGCAAATGTTTGTGTACTCATTTTTATTGTGTTTTTTATTTTATTGTATTCAGTAAAAAGTAAAATGTATTAAGTTTTACTATAATTATTTAGATTCTTCGACAAGCTCAGAATGACAGTTACGCCAAGCTTAATTTATTTCAGCTTTTCTTCAAATTAACTTATGAGATATTGAAACAAGTTCACGATGACTTTTATTAAATCTTTTCTTAGATTCTTCGACAAGCTCAGATGACAACGAACTTAGAACTTAGAACTTAGAACTTAGAACTTAGAACTTAGAACAAAATTAAAATCTCTTAATAAAGCCAAGATTTATAATAATCTGGATCTTCTATTTCTAACGCCTGTTCAGTTAACATTAATGGTCTGAAAGGATCAATCATCACCGCTAATTCGTGTGTTTCTTTCGCTCCAATTGATTTTTCAACTGTACCTGGATGTGGACCATGCGGAATTCCTGCTGGATGTAATGTAATTTGCCCTTTCTCAACCGATTTTCTAGACATAAAATCTCCATCAACATAATATAAAATCTCATCAGAGTCTACATTACTATGGTTATAAGGAGCTGGAATAGCATTTGGATGATAATCGAAAAGACGTGGAACAAAACTACAAATCACAAAACCTGCACCTTCGAAAGTTTGATGAACAGGTGGCGGTTGATGAATACGTCCTGTAATTGGCTCGAAATTATGAATAGAAAAAGCCCATGGATAATGATAACCATCCCAACCTACAAAATCGAAAGGATGAGTTCCATAAACGTAAGGATAAATTAATCCTTCTTTTTTGATCATAATCTTGAAATCTCCGTGTTCATCATTTGTTTCAAGATTTTGAGGACGTTTAATATCGCGCTCGCAAAAAGGCGAATGTTCCATTAACTGTCCAAAATGATTGCGATAACGACGAGGTGTTTCAACTGGGCTAAATGATTCTGTAATAAACAATCGGTTATTAGAATCATTAAAATGAAGTTGATAAATAATTCCACGTGGAATCACTAAATAATCTCCATATTCAAATTCAATTTGTCCATAACCAGTTTTTAAAACTCCAGAACCTTCGTGTATAAAAATTACTTCATCCGCCATCGAATTTTTGTAGAAATAATCAGTCATCGATTCTTGTGGCGCAGCCAATGAAATATGCAAATCATTGTTAACCAAAACTGGTACACGAGATTCTAAATAATCTTTGGTAGGTTTTACTTTAAAACCTTTTAAAGAGGTATGTTTTAAATGTTTTGCGCGGGCAATTTTTGGCTCTACCGAATAAGGTTCGCTAATCGCTTTTACCAAAGTTGGTGGATAACAGTGGTAAACATTGGAATACGTACTCGAAAATCCATGCGTAGAAACTAATTCTTCTGCATATAATTCTCCATTTGGTTTTCGGAATACCGTATGTCGCTTTTGTGGGAATTCTCCCAAATGATGATAAAGTGGCATATCGTATTTTGTTTGTTATTTTGATGAAAAGGGATATAGATGACGAAATTCGTCAACAAATAATCTGCAATATTCTAGTGTGAATATTGAGCAAATACAATTTTGGAAAGTAAAGCAGAAGTTTGCTTATTCATTCCAACAAATAAAGGTTTAATATTTTCTTTAATTGTTTGCATTTCTTTTCTGTGGTTATCTCAAAGATAGAAACATTTTTTGATTGTACAAAATACACTATAAATATATTATCAACTTTAAGGCACAA
>NZ_JAOCHX010000036.1:0-33579 GCF_029843245.1 Empedobacter sp. GD03739
CTTATTAAGCTTGGGAGATTTTTATTTATATGCTTGAATTAGAACTTCTGACGGAATATGAAGTTTTTCATTCAGTTTTCTAATCATTTCTAATGATAACTTTCTCTTTCTATTTAAAATTTCACTCGCTCTACTTTTCAAACCTATTATTTCAGCCAAATCATTTTGCGAATAATTAAGTTGTTCCATTCTAAATTTAATTGCTTCAATTGGATCTGGAAGTTCAATTGGAAAATTTTCAGATTCGTATTTTTCTATTAAAATGCCTAAAATTTCTAATTCATCTCCTTCATTAGATCCAGGAATTGCATCAAAAATCACTTCAAGTCTATTTAAAGCTTGAAGATAGTCTTGTTCTGTTTTTATAGGTTTTAATCTCATTATCTTAAATTTTATTTGCGTCTATTTTATCATATTCAGCGTGAGTCCCTATAAATCGAATCCACATCATTTGATAATTAAAATTAATTTTTACAATTAACCTATAATTATTTCCTTTTATGTTAAAACAAACTCTATTTTCCTCTAAAATACTTGCACTTGGATATTCATTTTTCAATTCGTTCAAACTTTTCCAAGTTCCTTTTTCAGCTTCTTGATACCACGATTTTAATTGCTGTTCGCAATCAGAATGTTTTTCCCAAAATTCTCGTAATATTTTTCTAGCTATGACTCTCAATTATTTTATTTTGATAAAGTTATAAATTATTTCCCGAAATGGGAAATTTATGTTTATAATTACGAAAACTGTTTTAAAAATATATCAAAAAAAACGCCCAAACTTTTAGTTTGGGCGTTTTTTATTATAAGAAATTTAAATCTTAACGTAAAGCTCTGTCACGGTTATCTACCACATCAGCAGCTTGAATCAATGATTGTAACAATGTTTGTTGGAAACGTCCTTGTAATTGACGGTTTAAATTATCCAAAATCATTGAACCTTTTTGATTCTTTTGAATTTGTTGATTTGAAGGAATAATGTAGAAAACTCCAGCATTACCTGCAATCGCTTTAGAAGATTGATTTGGTTTTACACCAAACGCAGCTCCTACAACTTTAGGCTCTAAACCAATTCCAGTTAAATTAGAATTAGAGAAGTTAACCGTAGCATTTCCTTTTTTCGCTCCAAATTTAGAAGCAAAAGCATTCAATCCACCATTCGCAACTTGCTCGTCAACCAATTTAGCAACTTTTTCGTGCATCAAAACTGGCTCTACATATTGACGAACAACACTTGGATGCGCCAAACCTTTGTCAAATTTTTCAACTAAATGAACAACGATGTAATCTCCTGTAGAAGATGTAAACAAGTTTGTTGCCCCTTTATCTGTTTTCTTGCCAAAAGCCCATTTTAAGATATCTCCGTCCTGATCGTTTGGAATATCTTGACCAATCGCAGCATAACGCTCAATACCTTCTGTTGTATTATTTAAATAACCACCTTTTTTCGCAGTATTTTTGAAATCATTCAATGATTTTCCTTCAACATTCTGAACATATGTTCTTGCATTTGTAAATGCTTTTTCTGTTGTCGCTTTAGAAGGCTCAATTGTTTTTACAATGTTTGCAACTTGATAAGCTGTTTTGTTTTTCGCATCATCAACTTTGATGATATGGAACCCAAATTGAGATTCTACCAAATCAACTGTTCCAACTGGTTTTGTAAAAATAAATCCATTGTAAGTTTGATCTAATTGATTGTTTTTTCCAACCCAACCAATGCTTCCTTTTTGTACAGCAGATGATTTATCATCAGATTTTGTTGAAGCTACTTCACCAAAAGAAGCTGGATTAGCTTTTACTTCAGCTAAAATTTGCTCAGCTAATTTTTTTGCTTCGTCTTTTGTACGTTTTACTCCGTTTCCAGCAGCACTTCCTGTATAAGAAACTAAGATGTGACTAGATTTTACAGAATCTTTTACTTCTTTCGATTTCGAAAGTTTGTATAATTGGTATGTATTTCCAATTTTGAAAGGTCCACCAATTTGTCCAACTGTAGCAGTTTTCAAGAAGTTTGTAGCTTCTGGTCCTAATTGAGCTTGTTCCAATTCTGCTTTTGTAAAATAATTTGGAATAAATGGTTTCTCAGAATTTTGAGTCACATAAACCGAATCACTTTTTGCAGAACCAAATGCTGCAATTGTATCTGTAACATTGTTTACTTCGTCATGAACAATTTGAGTTGACAGATACTTTTTGATGTTTGCTAAAGCAACAGCGTCATCAGCAGTCGAAGCTCCAGCAGGGAAATAAGTGTAACTTAATTTTACTAAACCTTCTGCTTTGAACAATTTTGGATATTTCGCTTCGTAAGCAGAAATTTCTTCGTCTGTTACTTTTACATTTAATTTTTTAGCCAAAGTTGCATAATCAACAAATGCATACTGAATATTTGCATTCGAAATATTGTATCCTTGTTGAATATCCGCTTCTTTACCTGTAACCGCTGTACCAGCCATTACATAACCAAAATATTTTTGAGATAAAATCTGTAATTTTATTTGTTCAGCAGTTTGCAACCATGCTCTATATTGTTGTTGCGCTTCTGGACTTGATGCCGCATTCGCTTCTAATTGAGCAATCTGTTGTTGTGCTTCTGCACCAGATGCCATTCCGAAGTTTTGAGCTGTATAGCTCCAAAATTCATCATCAGAAACTTTTAAACCTAACTTTTCAGCATGTTGTTTCAACACTTTTTGACTAACTAAGCTGTTCCAAGTTTGTTGAGCAATTTGATTTGGAGTTGCAGTTTGACCTTGATTTTCGTACATCTTTTGTGTTTGATCGTACGCACTCTGATATTCTGCAATACCAATAGGTTCTCCGTTCACTGTACCAACTACAGACGGATCTCCAGTAAATAATTGTTTTATTTTTGAATTCTCTCCGAATAAATCTCCTGCAACGAAAGCTAACATTGCAACTCCGATTACCACGAAGATCAGCCAAGTTTTTTTACGAATTTCTCCTAAAACTGCCATTGTTTTATTTTAATGTTATTTCTATAATAGGTGGCGAAAATACGACAATACATTGAATAATAAAATAGAAGAAGCGACAAGTATGCGCTTTTTTGTTAATTTTTTTAACGCTCTTTAGAATTTTTGATTATCATCAACATACTTAAATCCTTGATTATTGAATAAAGTATAGGTTTCTAAATCGTCAGTAGCTTGCAAACCGTTTTTCGCTGTTAACGAATCGCCTTCCTTGCTAATTAAGTAAACTTCTTTCGATGTATAAACTGTTTTATTTTTCTTATTCCAAAATAATTGCTCGCTTTTCAACGAATCACCTTTCTCATTTACGATAATTACATTTCCTCTACCTTCGTAGATTCCTGTTACATCACTTAATCTTCCCCAATCTGCCTGAAAATAACCTGGTTTTACGCTTCCTTTTTGATAAAAATCAAGGTTTAAACCTTTTCTAAAAATCGTGTAAGGAGAATCTACCGTTTCGTATATTTCAATCAAAGGAGAACGCAAATTACCCGAAATTCTTCCAGAATCTTTGTTGATAATATTTGCATTGATAAGTGTGCGTGTTGGGAATTCTACCTTCTTTTTACTGATAGGAGGAAGTTCTTTTTTACAAGAAAAAAGCAAAACGAAAACGCTAATCAGACCAAATACAATACTCGGTTTAATTAAAACTTTTTCGTTTGCTTTTTTATACAATTTTTGTTTGTCCAAAATTAGTCAATAACTCTTTTTCTAAACCAAATATCGTTAATATCAAATCCAACTTTAACTCCTAAATAATTTTCTTTGATTAAGTTGTTTGTTGTTTTTCCTTTTTGTCCGTACTCTAACGAAATATTCATCATAGAGCCATCATTTTGTTTTCCAATTGGAAATCCAAAACCTAAAGTTGCTCCATAAGCATCAATATCTGTTCCGTGAATAGAATACTGAGCTGATTGATAATACATCCCAGCGCGATACGTTACACGATTAAAATAACTTTTGTAACTGTTATAATCTGGAATCCAATATCCTCCAACTGCCAAACGTACATTGTTTTTGTAATCTACTGCAGAAGACATTGTAGTATTTTGACCTTCTAATGGTTGAGAGAAATCTTTCCAATTATTATATTTCGCTTCTACAGCTAACGACCACGTATTATCTTTAGAATATGATGCTCCTAAAGTAAATTGTTGTGGAATCTTAGTTTTTCCATTATCAATTCTAATAATAGAAATTGTATCTACAGAAGATTGTGTTGTTCCGATATATGTGTAAGAAGTTGTAAGATCTGTCACATCTGTTCTTAACTTAGTTCCTAATGTATAAGTAGCACCAATGTTTAAATTGTTATTTTTTCCAATTTTCTTCGTATACATAGATCCTAACGTAAATTGAGCACCACGATAGTTCGATTTATCGCTATAATCTACAGCTAAACTTGCTCCATCTACAGCTAAAATCTCGTTACGTTGCAACTCTCCGAAAAGATAATTAACACGCAAACCTAAAGAAAATCCTTTTGAAAGATTTCTTGAATAAAAAGCATGAAGACTATTTAACCCTCCATCACCTTTCATCTGTACAGTTTGTTTGATATTATTTTTCTCAGAAGTATTCATAATATCATATCCCAACGCTGTGTAAGGTTGAAAACCAACTCCGAAACTTCCTTTTTCACCAACTGGAAAAGCCAATGAAATATTAGAAACATTGAAACGACCTGCATTTTCTTTATCTGTTCCAGATTTGAAATTATAATTAGTTCCACTTCCACTTGCATTGAAAGTTGTCATACGCAAGTTTTGGTTTGCTGCAGGATTCGAAAAATTCGCACTTTGTCCAAAAGGATTCGTAGGAACCGTTGAGATACCGCCCATACCAGCTTGTTCAGTATTATTATCAAACAATTGCTCCCCTACTCCGTATGCCGAATAAGGTGAAACTGATATTGACTGAGCTTTTATTGTTACCACGCTAAATAGTGATAAACTACAAATAATCCACTTCATTATGAATGTATAATAGAATTCTAAGACGCAAATATGATGATTTGTTGCGAATTGTAAAAATTAGATTGCAAAAATGAGTTGTTAAATCTCTATTAAAATATTAAAACCACTCATTTTTTGCAAAGATAAAAATATTTTAAAATTTATTTCTCGGTAAATGAACAAGATAGCTTTTTCGTCTAAAAAATATTTTAAATAATGTTTGGTAGAACGGATTTTCGCTCTATATTTGCATCACAATTAAGGCGGTGCCTTAGCTCAGTTGGTAGAGCAAAGGACTGAAAATCCTTGTGTCCCTGGTTCGATTCCTGGAGGCACCACTGCTTAAAACCTCAATCAAATGATTGAGGTTTTTTTTGTTTTAGTATTTCAAATGTTAATAATATCTTAAAAAAATATTTTCAATTAAAAAAAGCCGATGTAGAAATACATCGGCTTTTACTTTTTATGTTGAAATAATTATTACGCTTGTTGCGCTTTAATTAAATTTAATGCTGAACCAGCTTTGAACCATTCAATTTGTTGTGTATTGTATGTATGATTTGCTACAACTAAATCTTTAGATCCATCTGCATGAACAAACTCGATTGTTAAAGGTTTTTCTGGCGCAAATTCCGTTAAATCAATAAAGTTGATTGTATCATCTTCTTGTACTTTATCATAATCTGCTTTGTCAGCAAATGTCAACGCTAACATTCCTTGCTTTTTAAGATTTGTTTCGTGGATACGTGCAAAAGAACGTACTAAAACTGCAACAGCTCCTAAATGACGTGGTTGCATCGCCGCATGCTCACGAGAAGAACCTTCTCCATAGTTTTCGTCACCAACAATTACAGAAGGTACACCTGCCGCTTTATATGCACGTGCAGTATCTGGAACTGGTCCGTATTCTCCTGTTAATTGATTTTTAACTGAATTTGTTTCTTGGTTGAATGCATTTACAGCACCAATCAACGTGTTATTCGAAATATTATCTAAGTGTCCACGGAAACGTAACCAAGGTCCAGCCATAGAAATATGGTCTGTTGTACATTTACCAAATGCTTTGATTAATAATTTAGCTCCAGTAATATTTTCACCATTCCAAGGTTTGAAACCTTCTAATAATTGTAAACGCTCAGAATTTGGATTTACGATCACTTCTACACGAGAACCATCTTCTACAGGTGCTTGATATCCATTATCTTCATAAGCATAACCTTTTGTTGGTAATTCCTCTCCTTTTGGAGCATCTAACATTACTTCTTCACCAAATTTATTGATTAATTTATCTGTTAATGGATTAAAATCTAAACGTCCAGAAATTGCAATCGCCGCAACCATTTCAGGCGATGTTACGAAAGCATATGTATTTGGATTTCCGTCCGCACGTTTTTTGAAATTACGGTTGAATGAATGAACGATTGTATTTTTTTCTTCTTTATCCGCACCTTCACGATCCCATTGACCAATACAAGGTCCACAAGCATTTGTAAAGATAACCGCATCTAAATCCTCGAAAGTTTTTAATAAACCATCACGATCCGCAGTATAACGAACTACCTCAGAACCAGGATTAATTCCAAAAGATGATTTCACTTCTAAACCTTTATCTAAAGCTTGTTGCGCAATCGAAGCTGCACGTGTTAAATCTTCGTAAGAAGAGTTTGTACAAGACCCTATTAATCCCCATTCTACATCTAAAGGCCAACCATTAGCTGCAGCAGTTTCTTTCATTTTAGAAACTGGTGTCATTAAATCTGGCGTAAAAGGACCATTCAAACGAGGCTCTAATTCAGATAAGTTAATTTCAATTAATTGATCATAGAAGTTTTCTGGATTTGCATAAACTTCATCATCAGAACGTAAATAAGATTTGTGAGCATTTGCAGCATCAGCAACATCATTACGATCAGTCGCTCTTAAATATCTTTCTGAAGCATCATCATAAGCGAAGATTGAAGTTGTTGCTCCAATTTCTGCACCCATATTACAAATTGTTCCTTTACCTGTTGCAGATAAAGACTCTGCTCCTTCTCCAAAATACTCTACAATTGCTCCTGTTCCACCTTTTACAGTTAAACGTCCAGCAACTTCTAAAATAACGTCTTTTGGAGCAGCCCAACCAGATAATTTACCCGTTAATTTAACTCCGATTAATTTTGGCATTTTTAATTCCCAAGCCATTCCAGACATTACATCAACAGCATCAGCACCACCAACACCAATTGCTACCATTCCTAATCCACCTGCATTTGGCGTGTGAGAATCGGTACCAATCATCATTCCTCCTGGAAATGCATAGTTTTCTAAAACTACTTGGTGAATAATTCCTGCTCCTGGTTTCCAGAATCCAATTCCATATTTATTAGAAACTGATTCTAAGAAATTAAATACTTCTGAAGATTTATTGATTGCCTCTTGTAGATCGGTTTTTGCACCAACTTTAGCTTGAATCAAGTGATCACAGTGAACCGTAGAAGGAACAGCCGTTTTGGTTTTTCCAGCTTGCATAAATTGCAACAAAGCCATTTGAGCAGTTGCATCTTGCATTGCTACACGATCTGGCGCAAAATCTACATAAGATTCTCCTCTTGTATACGCTTGTGTAGGTTTTCCGTCAAACAAGTGAGCATATAAAATTTTCTCTGAATAAGTCAAAGGGCGACCTACGATGGCTTTCGCAGCATCTACACGTTCTTGCATTTTTGCATAAACGCCTTTAATCATATTTATATCAAATGCCATAATAATTGATTTATTTAATTGGTTTTAATTTATCAAAAAACATACCCCAATATACTGAATTATTTGTAAACTACTAACTCTTTACCGTGCTAATAATCTTATTTAAAACAATTCTAACTTATTTATTTGCAATATTATATATTTATCACAAAAAAAGGCTAACACCGAAATGTTAGCCTTTATTATATCATTTTCTACAAACAATTAGTTCATTGAAATTGGTTTAAACTTTGTTAAGTTAATACCTTCAACTGCAGTTTTGTACTCTTCGATAGAAGGAATACGTCCTAAAATCGCTGATAAAACAACTACTGGAGTTGATGCTAATAAAGATTCTCCTTTTTTACCATCACGGTCTTCAACCACACGACCTTGGAATAAACGTGTAGATGTCGCCATTACTGTATCTCCTTTTGCTGCTTTTTCTTGGTTACCCATACATAAGTTACAACCAGGACGCTCTAAGTACATAATGTTTTCGTATTCTGTACGTGCAGTAGATTTTGGTAATAAATCGCTAAACTCAAATCCTGAGTATTTTTGTAACATTTCCCAATCACCTTCCGCTTTCAATTCGTCGATAATGTTGTAAGTAGGTGCAGCAACAACTAAAGGAGCTTTAAACTCAACTTTACCATTCGCTTTTTCTACGTTACGTAACATTTGAGAAACGATTTTTAAATCGTCTTTGTGAACCATACAAGAACCTACGAAACCTAAATCTACGTGTTTATCACCTCCATAGTAAGTTAAATCGCGGATGGTGTCGTGTGTATAACGTTTAGAAACGTCAGCATTGTTTACGTCTGGATCGGCAATCATTGGCTCTTCGATAATATCTAAGTCAATTACAACTTCCGCATAATATTTAGCATTTACATCTGGAGTTAAAGCAGGTTTAGCACCCGATTTAATTTCTTCGATACGTTTGTTAGCTTTGTTAATTAATCCTTGTAATACTTGGTTTTTGTTATCCATTCCTTTCTCGATCATGATTTGGATACGAGATTTTGCAATTTCTAACGATTCGATTAATGTTTCGTCTTGAGAAATACAGATAGATGCTTTTGCTTTCATTTCTGCCGTCCAGTCTGTGAATGTAAACGCTTGGTCTGCTAATAATGTTCCGATGTGAACCTCAATAATACGACCTTGGAATACGTTTTCACCATCAAACTGTTGTAACATTTGTAATTGTGTAGCATGAACCACATCACGGAAATCCATGTGAGGTTTCATCTCACCTTTGAATGTTACTTTTACAGATTCTGGAATTGGCATAGAAGCCTCACCAGTAGCTAAAGCTAAAGCCACAGTACCAGAGTCAGCACCAAAAGCTACACCTTTAGACATACGTGTATGAGAGTCACCACCAATAATGATAGCCCACTCGTCAACAGTAATATCATTTAATACTTTGTGGATAACGTCAGTCATTGAATGATAAACACCTTTAGGGTCACGAGCTGTAATTACACCGAAATCATTCATAAATTTCATCAATTTAGGAATATTTGCTTGCGCTTTTTTATCCCAAACAGAAGCTGTATGACATCCTGATTGGTATGCACCGTCAACCGTTGGAGCGATAACTGTAGCAGCCATAGCTTCTAACTCTTGAGCAGTCATTAAACCTGTAGTATCTTGTGAACCTACGATATTTACTTTAACACGAACGTCAGAACCTGCATATAAAACTTTTCCTGGAGTAGATCCAACTGCATTGTTATTGAAGATTTTTTCAACAGCAGTTAAACCTTGCCCATCATTCGAAATCTCTTTTGAAGGAGCGAAAACTGTTGGTGCTTCGATACCTAAAGTTTGAGCAGCAAATGTTTGGATTTTTTTACCAAAAACGATTGCGTAAGAACCACCCGCTTTGATAAATTCCATTTTTTGAGGAGTCAATGATCTTGAAATATCAATTAACTCTTGGTCTCCATTGTATAATTTTTTTGTTTTTGTATTGATCGTTAAAACTGTACCTGTCGCAACAGAATATACTTGTTCTAAAACTACATCACCGTTTACGTCACGTATAACGTTTCCGTTTTCATCAACTTTTTTAACCCAGTTTTGTAAATCAATACCGATACCACCAGTAACGTCTACTGTAGTTAAGAAAATAGGAGAAATTCCGTTTGTACCTGCTACAATTGGTGCAATATTTACGAAAGGAACATAAGGCGATGCTTGTTTTCCTGTCCATAAAGCCACGTTGTTAACACCTGACATACGAGAAGAACCAACACCCATTGTACCTTTTTCAGCGATTAACATCACAGAAGCATCTGGATGTTGCGCTTGTAACGCTTTAATTTCCGCTTGAGCAGCTGGCGTAATCATACATTGACCGTGCAATTCTCTATCAGAACGAGAGTGCGCTTGGTTACCTGGAGATAATAAATCCGTAGAGATATCACCTTCAGCAGCAATGTAAGTAACCACTTTAATTTCTTCAGCAACAGCTGGTAATTCAGTAAAGAACTCCGCTTTTGCATAACTTTCTAAAATATCTTTTGCGATTGTATTTCCTGCATTAAAAGCATCACCTAAACGAGCTGTATCTGCATCGTATAAGAAAACTTGTGTTTTAAGAACTTCAGCAGCTTGTTTTGCAATTGCTTCATCATTTCCTAAAGCTAAGTCCAAAAGAACCTCGATAGATGGTCCTCCTTTCATGTGAGATAACAATTCGAATGCAAATGTTGGTGTAATTTCAGCAACTGTAGCTTCTCCTAGAATAATCTCTTTTAAAAATTTTGCTTTTACACCTGCAGCAGAAGTTGTTCCTGGCAACGTGTTATAGATAAAGAATTTAACAGAATCCTCGCGGTATTCGTTATTAACATCTTTAATTTGATTAATGATTTCACTTAGTAATTCTGCACCATCAATTGGTTTTGGATGTAAACCTTGACCTTTTCTTTCTTCAATCTCGTTAAGATACTCTTGGTAAAGACTCATAATTATCTATCTTTTCTTTTTAATATTAAAGATTGTTTAAAACCAAGCTACTTACACCTGATTTCATCCAATCAAAATGAATTATATAATAACACTTCGCTGTATCGTCACATCT
Organism: Empedobacter sp. GD03739; assembly: GCF_029843245.1. Taxonomy (NCBI): domain Bacteria; kingdom Pseudomonadati; phylum Bacteroidota; class Flavobacteriia; order Flavobacteriales; family Weeksellaceae; genus Empedobacter; species Empedobacter sp. GD03739. The sequence continues at coordinate 10,791 of NZ_JAOCHX010000036.1, forward strand.
TATGCAAAAATTATTTTCATTAAAAATCATTTTTGGCATAGGCAACCACTGTTATCAGAATACAAACTAAGTATGTAATTTTTTCGAAGGGTAATTTTTAATCATTTAACTCACACAAACTCAACATACATAAGCATTTGAGTCAGAGTTTTATTCTAAAACTTACATTAACAATCATCTAAACAAATACGCGTTTAGCTATAAATTGGTACACAAAATTACGTTTATAGTAAAGATTTTTCATCAAAGAATGATATATTTTAGTTATATTTCAATAATTTAGAATTATTATAAAAAAGGTCTAAATTTCACTTTAACAATGTATTAAACGTAAATAAATAGAAGTTAAAAATTAAAAGGTTCTTAAAATATCAACTCCATAATTTTTGGGTCATTTTTTTACGAAATTGAATTATTTCGAAATATTAATAAACATTCAATAATCAATCTTTCGAAATGCTATCAATCGTCTAAACATTCTCAAAAAACAATCAAAAATATTCAATATGAATAAATATTTATGATTATTAATAATTATACAACTTTAATGAGATATTATACAACTTTTTACTAACTTTGCGCCCTTAATTCATTATTATAGATATGAAACTTTGGGACAAAGGTTTTACCATTAATGATAAAATCGAAAAATTTACTGTTGGAAAAGACAGAGAATTAGATGCTCATCTTGCAAAATACGATGCTTTAGCGTCGAAAGCGCAGGCAAATATGCTGGCAAAAACAGGTTTGATTACCAATGAAGAAAATGATGCTTTGCAAATTGCTTTGGATGAAGTTTTGGTTCTGATTGCGGAAAATAATTTCGAAGTCGACGAAAATTACGAAGATATACATTCAAAAATTGAGGCTTTTTTAATTGAGAAAACTGGCGATGCTGGAAAAAAAATTCACGTTGCGCGTTCTCGAAATGATCAAGTTTTGGTTGCAATTCAACTTTTTGAAAAAGAGTACTTAAAACATACAACAGAGAAAATTGTCAATTTAATTGAGATTTTCTTACAAAAAGCAGATGAATTTAAGAATCATCAATTGCCAGGATATACGCATTTTCAGGCGGCGATGCCAAGTAGTTTTGGAATGTGGTTTTCTGCTTATGCAGAAAGTTTGTTGACGGATTTATACTTTTTTGAGGCTGCATATAAAATTTCTGATCAAAATCCTTTGGGCTCAGGTGCAGGTTTCGGAACAAGTTTCCCAATTGACCGTTTACAAACAACGCAAGAATTAGGTTTTTCAGAAATCTTAGTTTCTTCTGTTGGTGCACAAATGCTTCGTGGAAAAACAGAAAAATCTGTTGCGACAGCTTTGGCAATGATTTGTGGAACTTTATCTAAAATGTCATACGATTTGGTTTTATACAATTCACAAGATTTAGCTTTTGTGAAGTTGCCAAACGAAATGACAACAGGCTCATCGATTATGCCACACAAGAAAAACCCAGATGTTTTTGAGTTAACTCGTGCGCATTGCAATAGAATTCAGGCATTGCCGAATGATATTATGATGACGATTAATAATCTTCCAAGTGGATATCACCGTGATTATCAAATATTGAAAGAAATATTATTCGAACCAATGATGCAATTTGATAATATTATTGACATCTTAACATTTGCGATTCCTCAACTTCAGATTAAAGATAACTATATGAATCAGGATAAATATGATCCTATTTATACCGTTGAAAATATTAATGAAGCGATTAAAAATGGAACACCTTTCCGTGATGCTTACAGAGAAGTTGGTTTATCTGTAGAAAATGGAACATATGTACCACACAAAGAATTTCAAACTTCGCATATCGGAAGTATTCATAATTTGAGATTGGATTTAATTCAAAATAAAATCGAAAAATTCAAATTAGAAGCACAAGTTTTAAAATAATCGTTTGTAATAAGTCAAAAATCATCCTCAAACTTATAGAAATTGAGGATTTTTTTGTTCTATAAATTTTATAATTTCGGAAAATTTCAACGTTTAAATAATTGATATATTGTTTTTTGTAAAATAAAAAGTGTTTTACAAAATAATTACAATCATTTTTTATTATATCAGGTCAAAATCATTCTAACTTTGACATATCAAATTAATCGATTAAAATTTAAAAAGATGAAAAAATTTTTCGCAGTAGTTGCAGTAGCAGCTTTATCATTAGGAGCAGTATCTTGTGGAGAGAAAACTGAAGAAGCACCAGTAGAAGAAGCACCAGCTACAGATTCAGCTACAGCAGTAGTTGATTCAGCAGTAGTTGACTCTGCAGCAGCTCCAGTAGCTGATTCAGCAGCAGTAGCAGCTCCAGCAGCAGATTCTACAGCAGTTGCTAAATAATTTATAGCGAAGCTAAAATATAAATGCGCTCAACTAGGTTGAGCGCATTTTTTATGTCTTAAATTTACGAATCTATATACAAAACGAGAGTCACCTCTCCTTTATCATCTTTATAAACTTCGATATCCGTCAAATTTTCCTGATTGTATTTTTTTATCAAGTTCTGCTTGAATATCCTCTAAAACAGGGCGAACAGTAGATTCTGGAATATCCGAAACTCTAATATACATTAAGCCATCAATTGCATCATTAAATTTAGGATCAACATTGAAAGCAATCACTTTTGCATTTTGTTTAATATATTTTTTGATCAAAACCGGTAATCGCAACATATTTGGCTCAAGCTCATCGATTAATTTATCAAACTTATTCAAATCAGCTTCAGATTCATCGAAAATAAATTCTTTATCCTCTTCTTTCAGCTTAACTTTAAACTCATTTTTTGCTCTCACGTATTGCGCTACAGTAGAATCGTAGTAATGAGATTTCATAAATTCGATCATCAAAGATTTTGAAAAATCAGAAAACTGATTACTAATACTCACTCCTCCAATAATAAATTTCTGATTTGGATTTCTCAACGTTACATGCACAATTCCTCTCCATAATAAGAACAATGGCATCGGTTTTTGTTGATACTCAGCTGAAACGAATGCACGTCCCATTTCAATACATTTCTTGAAGAAAGGATGAATTTCTGGATCAAAATTGAATAATTCATGAACATAAAATCCATTAATTCCATATTTTTCATACACTTCCGAACCAATCGCCATACGATATGCTCCAACAATTTTATTGGTATCCTTATCCCATAAAAATAAATGGTGATAATGATTATCGAATCGATCAAGGTCAATTTCATCATTTGTACCTTCACCTATCGCACGGAATGTTATCTCGCGTAAACGACCAATTTCCCTTAATATATTTGGAATTTGTTGAGCTGTAGAAAAGAAACATTCGTAATTATTATTTGTAAACAATAATGCTTGTTCATCTTTTCGTAAAGTTTCAATATCTTGAATTAATAAGTCTAAAGCTGTTTCCGAAATAATCGGCTTAACCTTTTTACTAGAAGAAGATAAGCTTGGTAAATTCGGCATTTTCAACTCAATATTCGAAGGGTTTTTCAATACTTGAGTTAAACTTCTTTTTTGTTTGTAATAAGACGAAAGCATGTATGTTTTCTTTCTCAAAAACTCAGAATAATCTTCTATAGACACATGCTCGTCTTGTTGTTTTTGTAAAATTGGTTTTCCAATACGAATTTGAATTGGTCGTGTTCTTTTCTTCATCATTTCAGCTGGCAACATTGCCGTTTGAAAATCTGGATGAATCTTCGCTACACGGTAAAAAATATTACTATTTCGCGCTCTAAAAAACATTGGAACAACAGGAACTTTTGCTTTTTTGATCAACTTCATCGCTGATTCTTGCCATTCTCTGTCGATAATTTTACTTTCGTCATCACGATAAGAAACTTCGCCCGCAGGAAAAATTCCTAAACAACCTCCAGCTCTCAACAATTTTAATGCATCGCGCATTCCTGAAAGGCTACTGTATGCATCTTTACGTGTTTCGAAAGGATTAACTGGAATAATCATCGGTTCTAATGGTTTAATTTTTTGCAATAAAAAATTACCCATCACCTTGAAATCAGGACGAATTTTTGACATAAAATGCATCAAAATAATTCCATCCAACGCTCCAAGCGGATGATTAGAAATAATAATAAAAGGTCCTTCTTTTGGAATACGTTTTAAATCTTCTTCATGGATTTCGTAATCCATTCCCAAATCATCAATCAAATAATCCAAAAAAGGTTCGCATTGCAAATGCTTTCCACGATTGTACAAATCGTTTAACTGATCTATACTGAAAATTTTTTTCAATGCCCAAGCCACAGGTTTTCCTAAAACACCAATTTTAGAAAGACCCGAAGCTGAATAGATATCTTGTGTCGTGATTAAACTCATTTAAGCTTTAACAACTATTTGTAATGTTTCGCGCACTGTTTGTCGCAATAATTCTTTTTCTTTTGAAACAACTTTGTCAGAATCTGCATCGAAATGGCGAATTGTGTACAATAAAACATTGTTTTCTTCCTGCACTTTATACTCTTCGTTCATATCTGCAACAAACTTTTCTAAGTTGTCATATTTATCCTCCAAACATAAAGATAATGAAATTGCTGAATTTTGCATCAAATTTACTTTGATTTGATAATCATATAGTTTATTGAAAATTCCGCTCAATTTATCTTCTGTAATAAAAGAGAAATCTTTACTTGATAAACGAATCAAATGTTGCTCTCTTTTTAGGATAAAACAAGGTACTTTTGGATCTAATGGTTGACCTTTCGCTACCTCTGTTCCTGCTTCTGTAGGATTAATAAATGATTTTACGAAGAAAGGAATTTCTTTTTGTTGAAGCGGCTGTAACGTTTTCGGGTGAATAACAGATGCACCATAATACGCCAATTCTATCGCTTCTTCATAAGAAATATGATTTAACAACTCTGCATTCTCGAAATAACGAGGATCAGCATTCAAAACTCCTGGAACATCTTTCCAAATCGTCATGCTATCTGCATTTAAACAATAAGCAAAAATCGCCGCAGAATAATCTGAACCCTCGCGTCCTAAAGTTGTCGTGAAAAAGTTAGGATCAGAACCTAAGAAACCTTGTGTAATAAACAAACCTGTATTTGGTAAACGTTTAATACTTTCTTCTGTTAACGCCCAATTTACTTTTCCTTCGCGGTATGTATTATCTGTTTTGATATAATCGCGAACATCTAACCATTCATTATTAATTTGTATAGAATTAAGATACATACTAATAATTTTTGTCGAGATTAATTCTCCACAACAAACCACTTGATCGTATACATAGCTATAATTTGGTGATTTGTTACGTCTTAAAAACGAGACGATATCATCAAAAAATTGTGAAATTTCGTTAGAAACCTCAGCTGGATTATCAAATAATTCTGTCGCTAAAGCAATGTGCTGTTCTTTTACTTCGTTAATTGTTTTTTCGAAATCTTGTTTTTCAAAATAGCGTTTGACTACCTCTTCCAATGCATTTGTTGTCTTGCCCATAGCAGAAACAATGATACATGTATTTTCGTAACCAACAGATTGCAATAAACTCGCAACATTTCTAACGCCGGCTGCATCTTTCACCGAAGCACCACCGAATTTGAAAACTTTCATTTCTATAAAAACTTTTTTTGTAAATATTTAACTTGCAAATATAACCAAACTACACTTTATATGTTGACCGAATTTAATTAAAATAAAAAATAAATTTGAATGATGATTTTCACGTATTTAGATTAATTTCAAACGTTTGAAATGATATAAAATTGAGTTTTTATTCCGATATTTGACCAGCAAAACATAATTATGAATACTAATTCTCATCAAACTCTTGGAGAGTTTATCATAGAAAATCAAGCAGATTTTATTTACTCTTCCGGAGAATTATCTAGATTACTGAGTTCTATTAAATTAGCAACAAAAGTTGTTAATTATAAAGTAAACAAAGCAGGACTTGTAAATATTTTAGGCGAATTCGGAAATGAAAATGTCCAAGGAGAAAAACAACAAAAATTAGATGTTTTCGCAAACGATACGTTTATCGAAACGTTGTCGCAACGCGAAGTTGTTTGTGGTATTGCTTCGGAAGAAAACGAAGATTTTATCGCGATTCAACCTTCAAAAAATTCAAAAAACAGTAAATATGTTGTGTTGATTGATCCACTTGACGGCTCATCAAACATCGACGTAAATGTTTCTGTTGGAACAATTTTCTCTATCTACCACCGTGTTTCTGAACCTGGAACACCTGTTACAAAAGAAGATTTTTTACAACCAGGTAACAAGCAAGTTGCTGCGGGATATGTGATTTACGGAACATCGACAATGTTGGTTTACACAACAGGAAATGGTGTAAATGGATTTACATTAAACCCAGGAATCGGAACGTTCTATTTATCTCATCCAAATATGTGTATTCCAGAAGATGGACACATTTATTCAGTTAACGAAGGTAATTATGTAAAATTCCCTCAAGGGGTTAAAAATTACATCAAATACTGTCAGGCAGATGAAGAAGATCGTCCTTATACTTCTCGTTACATTGGTTCTTTATGCTCAGATTTTCACCGTAACATGCTGAAAGGAGGAATTTATATTTATCCTTCTGGAACAAATAATCCGAACGGAAAATTACGTTTATTGTACGAATGCAACCCGATGGCTTTTATCGCAGAACAAGCAGGAGGAAAAGCTTCTGACGGTTTCCAACGCATTATGGATATTGAACCTACAGAATTACACCAGCGCATTCCTTTCTTTTGTGGATCGAAAAATATGGTCGAAAAAGCAGAAGAATTTATGCGAAATGAAGAATTGAAATAATTATTTCTAAAAAAATAATCAAATAAAAAAATCCGCTCGATGAGCGGATTTTTTATTATCTAAACATCCAATTAAGGAATTGCAATACCTGGATAATTCCCTGGGTAAACATGTCTTAAAGTTGAATGATATTTTTTATTGATTGCATCAGCAAACATATTTGCGACAATTGCATATCCAGTTCCTGTTAAGTGAACTCCATCTAATGAGAACGCTCCACCAGAAACGAAAGTTGTTGTATATGTTTGTCCGTAATATTTAATTCCTGATTGAGAACTTAATTTTTTCATTTCAGAATATGTATCAACTAAAGCTAAATTATAAGCAGTTGCTAATTCAGCAATTGCTGCATTGTATTTAATTACAGCTGCTTCTGCTTTCGCAGTTTCTTTTGCTGTTAATACATAATTATCTGTCATTGGATAACTAACACCTACTACTGCTAATTTACCAGCTTCTTCTTGAGTTAATCCTAATTTCATTAACGCTGCAACTTGATTTGTATCAACTTTTCCAATTACAGAAGAAGAAGTTAAAACCAATAAATCTTTCGCTGTTGCTTGACGAGCTTGACCATAAATCATCCCAAATAAAGTTGCTTTTGCAGCTCCAATTTTAGGAGTAAGTGCAGCAGTGATTGTAGCTGATAAATCTGCTAAATCTTTATCTTTAATTACTACAGCACTTGCAGCATTCTTAGAAAAAAAGATTTTTCTTTCTGAAGCTCCAACCGCATCAAATACTTGATTTAATCCTGCATAAGTTGCATTCAATTCATCAATCATTGATGCAAAACTTGGGTTTGCAGGCGATAATGGTGCGTATGGAACCGTTGTAAAATATGGAATAGATGTTACAGAAGGAATATTTGCGATAACTCCTTTTGCTCCTACCGCTGTTAATGCTTTTAATCCATCATTAATTGTAGATTTTACCACATTTACATTAGAAATATCATTACTTCCATAAGTTCTTGGATCAACATTATTTGTTTCATTATGATCTACTCCAACTCCTCCAGATGTTGCATAACCTAATACATCATTGTTCCCAATCCAATAAGAGAAAAATGTTGGCTTTTGAGCAACTGCATCTGCAACTACAGAAGTTGTCGCACCACTTGCAAAACGTACAAAATAAGGATTCGCTGTTGCTGGATCAGTTTTTAAGCCTGCTGGATTTCCATAACCTGGCGCAACTAAATGATAAGACTTAGCACCTGGAACTCCCATATTTTGAAACTTTCCTTTATCTGCTAAGATATCTAAAGCCCCACCCGCAGGACTTGGAACTGGTGTTAAAGCTCCATTTACAATTTGTAAATTCAATTTACCTGGAAAACCTGGTAAATCAGTAAATCCACCTGTATCATTTGACATATATGGAATTTTAAATTCTCCTCCTCCTGCAGCTTTCATCAATCCAGCTAACATGTTTGGGTAAGAATTTTCTTGTCCAGATTTGTACAATGCATTATCTCTATAACCAGAAGTTAATGAGTTTCCTAATGCGATATATTTTTGAAAATTAGCTTCTCCTGCAGATATTTGAATATCTTCTATTGGATGCTTAAAGTCGTCATCACAACTAAACATCGTAGCAGCTAATGCAACTAATACTATTTTATTTAAATGTTTCATTTTGTAGTCTTATTTAAGGTTGTACGTTAATCCTAAACCAAAGTTGATTGCACGCATTTTAACATCTCCAGAGAAGTTTTGTTCGATATTATTAATGTGTCTCTCATCTCCTTTTACATATGATCCAAATAAATCAACATGAAAACCTGACTCAAATCTAAATCCTAATCCAGCTGAAACTGAATTTAAGTTAGAACTTGGTGTTTCTGATGACCAATAAGCTGATGGCACTGGCGATTTATCGTGATAATAACCAACACGTCCAACAATCATCTCGCTGAAAGTATACTCAGCTCCAAAACGGAATAATGTATTGTCTTTCCAGTTTTTCGTAGAAGATGATGTGTAGAAAGTATTAGAAGCATCATTATATAAATTGATATCTAAACTTTTATAACGTGTCCAGTTTTGCCAAACTACATCTCCAAAAAGTTCTAATTGTGGTAAAACTTTGTAAGACATTCCAAATGTAAACTCTGATGGTAATGGTAAAGTTGTATTCCATTTATCTGTATTAAAAGGCACATTAGATGCAATTCCAGAAGGAACATTCGACCATGTAACATCACCTTTGTTTGCAGAAACATCTACATTAGAACGGTACGCAATTCCAACTCCAAATTTATCTGTTGGCTTGAACATTGCTCCAACATTAAATCCTAAACCATGAGCATCTTTATCCTCTAATTTAAGTTTAATATCATTTCCAGCAACTGTTTGTACTTTCTCTAATTTAGCTGTTCCGTGTGTATAAATGAAACCTACACCCAAACTAAACCAATCAGAAAAACGATATGCAACCGTTGGCTGAATATTGAATGCTTTCAAGTCAATATGTGTAATATTTGCTTTGTTTTGCCAATCTTCTGGCCACGTAACCGAACTACCAAAAGGTGTCGTAACACTCAATCCAATTGCTAAATCATCTACAGGCTTGTAACTAACTGCCAAATACATTGGTGTTCCTAATTTATTATCTGTTTCTGCTTTTTGTAACGTCATTGGATCTTGCCATTTTACGTCAGTTTTTACACCAAAACCTCCGACAGCAATACTCAATTTACTATCAACAAAAGCTAAACCTGCAGGATTATAAAACGCAACACTCGCATCGTGAGTTTGTGTTGCAGAAGTTCCCCCCAATGCTGCTTGGCGAACTCCTTGTAAAGCAACTCGGTATCCACCTGCAAATGCAGAAGAAGATAAGCCGATTAATGCTAAGGTTAAGAAAATTTTCTTCATATTTTTTGTTCGTTTTTAATAATTCCTTTAAACAAAAATAACATAATTTTATAATAATGTTATGTTAACATAATAAATTTTGAAAAAATCTTTATTCTTAAGGCTTTCAGCCAGAATAACATTCGTGTAAAATATACACTATTGATAAATTTCTTTGATTTTTTCAGATATAATATAACCTTCAGACCAACACGCCTGAAAATTGAATCCACCTGTTATAGCATCAATATTTAAAACCTCTCCAGCCATAAACAATTGTGGGATTTTTTTTGCTTGCATCGAATGAAAATCAATTTCTTTCAAATCGACACCGCCTGCCGTTACAAACTCATCTTTGAACGTACTTTTTCCATTAATTTGGTATTTTCCTTGCGTCAATTCTCTTGCAATTGCTTCGATGTGTTTTTTCGATAAATCTGCATAAACCTTGTTTTCATCTACACTACAATAGCTCAGAATACTAAACCAAAAACGCTTCGGAAAATCGAATGGATTATTTTTATGCACATTTTTCTTAGCATCAACTTGTTTTTTATCATTCAAAAATGAAATGATTTCGTCTTTAGATTGATTTACAAAATTGATTTCAGTTTCGAATTTATAATTGCTTTCATTCAATTTTAAAGCACCCCAAGCCGATAATCTCAAAATCGCTGGTCCACTAAATCCCCAATGCGTAATTAGTAACGGACCTTCTTCTTCTAATTTTTGTTGATTGATTTTGACTTCAGCATTATCGAAAGAAATTCCCATCAATCCTTCAATTCGAGGATCTTTGCAATTAAACGTGAATAAAGAAGGAACTGGTTGAACGATTTTCAAACCTATATTTTTCAAACTTTTCCAAAATTTAGGCGTACTTCCTGTTGTCACAATCACCGTTTCGAAAAAATGTTTTCCTGATTTTGTTATCAATTCATAACCACCATCAACTTTATTAATTTCTTGCACACCGTCTGAGAAATTAAGCTGAACTTTATTTTTATCAACCGCTTTTGTCAAAGCCTCTATAATCGAAAGTGAAGAATCGCTAACTGGAAAAATACGGTTATCGTCTTCTATTTTCAATTCTACTCCGCGCTCATCAAACCAAGCCATTGTATCACCTGGTTGAAACGTGTAAAAAACGCTTAATAATTCCTTTTTTCCGCGTGGATAAAACTCGACCAAATCAAGCGGATCAAAACATGCATGCGTCACATTACATCTTCCTCCACCCGAAATGCGTACTTTTTGAAGCGGCAGATTTGCTTGTTCAAACAATATAGTTTGTTGTCCTACAGTTTTTCCAAGGTTTGCTGCAACAAAATATCCTGCGGCACCACCTCCTACTATGGCTATTTTTTTCACGGGGCAAAGGTAAAGTTTTATTTTTAACAGAATTTTTGACAAAAAAAGGAAATGTTTTCACATCTCCTTTTAAACTTTTTGTTCATGAAAAACGAACAAAGGTGTAATATTTTTATTTGCAATTTTCTTTGTAAATCCTGGTGAAAAAATTTTATCAAAAAACCCTTTATTGCGACTCACAACCGTCAACAAGTCGATTTGTTTTTCCTTGATAAAATCCAACACCGCGTTTACAGGATCTGCATCATGATAAACTTCGAATACAATTGGATCTCCAGCAAACTGATCTTGCCAATCTTTCATTGCTTGTTGATTAAATTTTCCATCTTTCGAAACGTGCATGCAATGAATTTTTGCATGATGACGATTTGCAATTTCGATCAAATACTTCAATGCATCTTTATCTTTTTGATCAAAAACAGTAGTAAAACCAATATTCTTAAATCCTTTGAAAGACATTCCGTGCGGAACACTAAGAATAGGAACTTTCATCGATGTAATCGCATTTATCGTATTCGAACCGAAAAGCATTTTCTCAATTCCTGAATTTCCATCCGTTCCCATCACTACAAAATCAACGCTTTCTTCACCAATAATTTCGCGTAGAATGTATAAGAAATTTCCTTCTTCTAAAATAAATTTGATCGGAATTTCATTCAAACCATTATCATCAGCAATTTGTCTTAGTTGCGGAATATTATCTTTAAAGTTATCGAAACTTCCTAATTCTACCGTTTCATATACATTCTGAATCAATCCAGCACTCAAACTTCCAGTAATCATTGGCAATTCGTAAACATGCAACACATAAACTTGTGCATCGATACTTTTTGCAAGATTTAGTGCATATAAAAAGGCGTTATTAGCTGTTTCTGAGAAATCTGTCGGGAACAATATTTTTTTCATCTTTTCGTGTTTTGTACTCAAAAGTTACGAATAATTTCATTTCAACACGAAAAAAGCTCAATCTATTTCTACAGATTGAGCTTTGTATATTCAGTATAAATTATCTTATTCGTGGAAAACAAACAAAGGCACGTTGTGTTGTGTCAAAATTTTCTTTGTAAAACTTGGTGAAAATAATTTCTCGAAGAAGCCTTTGTTACGGCTAACTACTGTCAACAAATCAATTTTTTCTTCTTTAATAAATTCCAAAACTGCATCTACAGATTCATCCGCAGTATAAATAAAAAAATCTACAGGTTCATCTTTATAATATTCTTTCCAATGATTAAGCGTCGGAATATCGTAATTTCCATCTTTCGAAACGTGTAAGCAATGCACTTTTGCTTTATAGCGATAAGCAATTTCGGTTAAATAATCTAAGGCTTTGCGGTCTTTATCTTGGAAAATTGTCGTAAATCCAATATTATTTATTCCTTTGAATTCGTAACCATTTGGCACGCTCAATACCGGAATTTTAAGATGTTTTATTGCATTCATCGTATTCGAACCAAAAAGGACTTTATCAAATCCTGTATTTCCAGTCGTTCCCATTACTACAAAATCCACTTTTTCATCTTCGATAAATGTTGGCAATACAAACGAAAGCATTCCTTCTTTTACGAAAAATTTCAAATCAACATTTGCAAAACCATTATCCTCAGCCATTTTTCTCAAGAACGGAATATGATCTTTTAAATTCTCGAAATTATTTAATTCAATTGTATTATAAACATCTTGCAAAATACCAGCATCGATTCCTCCACTTACCATTGGATACTGAAAAGCATGCAAAACATATAATTCTGCATTTTGATTTTCGGCTAAATTTAACGCATACAAAAACGCATTATTTGCTGTTTCTGAAAAATCTGTTGGAAATAATATTTTTTTCATAATCTGTCTGTTTAATAGCTTTTTAAAGATACAAATTATTAAATATCTATATTTTAATTTGATGTTAAATCTTATTGTTTTTTATTATTTACGATGATTAAAAATATTATCATTTTCGTATAAATAGTAATCCGTAACTTTGTACCTTAAATAATTTTTCAATTCATGAATAATAAATATTTTCAAAAAACCATTATTCGATGGTCAGATTTGGATGCTAATCGCCATTTAGCGAACGCTTCGTATATGAATTTTACAAGTTTTGCACGTATTGCTTTTTTGAGAGATTATGGCATTTCGATGAAAAATTTGGAGGAATATGGAATTGGACCAGCTATTTTGCACGAACAATTTTCTTTTTTTAAGGAAGCTATGGAAGGTGAAGAAATTTATATTTCGGTAGAAATTGGTGGAATGTCGGAAGATGGAATGATTTATCAATTTATTCATAATTTATATAACCAAGATGGTGTACATCTTTGCCATTCTGAATTGACAGGTGTTTGGTTTTCGATGTCGAAAAGAAAAATGCAAGCACCACCAACAGAAATGTTAGAAAATATTAAAAAATCATTTGAAGGACAAACCGTCAAAACAATGTCGAAACAGGACATTATCAATTTACCTTTTCGTTCAGAAAATATAGATCCTTCAATCTTTACTCAAAAATAAAATCATGTTAGAAGATAAAAACGTTTCAAAAACAAGTTTAGCCGAAATTGGAGAATTTGGTTTAATTAACCAAATCAAAGAAGGTTTTCCAATCAAATTAGAAAGTTCTATCAAAGGAATTGGTGACGATGCGGCTGTTCTTGATTATAAAAAAGAGAAAATTGTGGTTTCTACTGATATGTTAGTAGAAGGCGTAAATTTTAGCTGGTCGTATATGCCTTTACGTCACTTGGGGTACAAAGCGGTTGTGACGGCAATTAGTGATATTTTGGCGATGAATGCTATTCCAAAACAATTGTTGATTTCGATGGCAATTTCGAATCGTTTTACGATAGAAGCTGTGGACGAAATTTACAACGGAATGAAATACGCTTGCGATAAATACAATATCGATATTGTGGGAGGCGATACAACTTCTTCTGTTAGCGGACTTGTTTTGAGTATGACTGCAATTGGCTCGGCTCCAGAAAAAGATTTGACTTATAGAAATGGTGCGAAGGAAAATGATTTGGTTGTTCTTTCTGGAGATTTAGGTGCTTCTTTTCTTGGTTTGCAAGTTTTGGAACGCGAAGCGCAAGTTTCAAAAGTGAATCCTAATAATCAACCAGATTTCGAAAATTATTCATATTTAATTGAACGTCAATTAAAACCTGAAGCGCGTTTGGATATTATCAATCTTTTGAAAGAGTTGAAAGTTAAACCAACTTCTATGATTGATATTTCGGACGGATTATCTTCTGAAATTATTCATATCTCAAAAGAAAGTGGTGTTGGAATTAATATATACGAAGAAAAAATCCCGTTAGATTCTGTTGTTATTCGCACAGCCGAAGAATTCAAAATCAATCCAATCACATGTGCTTTAAGCGGTGGAGAAGATTACGAATTATTGTTTACAATTGATCAAAAAGATTTTGAAAAAATCAAAGGAAATCCACATTTAACGGTAATTGGTCATGTAACTGGTAAAAACGAAGAAAACTATTTGATTACTCGTGGAAGTGAGCAAATGGTTCCATTAACTGCACAAGGTTGGGGAGTTGAAACGGAGGAAGAATAGGTTAATGAGATAATTCGCTAATTAAAAAATGTGATCCTTAAACGAGTTCAGATGACTTAACGAATTATCAAAACAAAACGTGTCAAGCTGATTTCATTGCAGCTTCTCTTCAAAATAATAAAATCAAAAAGCATTCAAGAAATTGGATGCTTTTTTAGTTGAAATAAGTTGTATTTTAGTTTATTTTTTAAATTATGTCTAGAAAATTTTCAATAAAAAATACGTTATTCTCAACAGGAATTGTTTTGATATCATTATCATTCATAATGTTTATTTATGCAATGAGTATGTTTACAGCAAGAGGAAATTTCAGTAAGTTCTCTGTGAAAATTTCTGAAATATGTCTAGTTTTTTGGTTTCCAACTTTAATTATTGGTGTCATTATTTTTATACTTGTTGCTGTATTAAAAAACTATAAAAACAAAAAAAGCTCGAACTAATAAGTTCGAGCTTTTATATTGTTAGCATTTTCGCTGTCGAATTATCAATTAAGATAATGGTTCAACTGAAACGTAAGATCTATCGTTACGTTTTTTAGTAAAAACTACTTTTCCGTCAATTAAAGCGAATAATGTGTGATCTTTACCGATTCCTACATTATCACCAGGATGATGTTGAGTACCTCTTTGACGAACAATAATGTTACCAGCGATTGCTGCTTGTCCACCAAAAATTTTAACACCTAAACGTTTCGAATGTGATTCACGACCATTTTTCGAACTTCCGACCCCTTTCTTATGTGCCATTTCGTTTTGTTTTTAAGAGTTAATAATTAATCTCAGCTCAATCTTAACCGATTGAAGCTACTTCAATTTTAGTGAATTGTTGACGATGACCGTTAGACTTTTGGTAACCTTTTCTTCTTTTCTTTTTGAAAACGATTACTTTGTCTCCTTTCACGTGTTCAACGATTTTAGCTACTACGGTAACTCCGTCTATAACTGGGGCGCCGACAGTGATTGCTCCGTTATCTGTTAATAAAACACGGTCGAATTTTACTTCGTCACCTGCTTCACCAGCTAAACGGTTTACAAACAATTGTTGGTCTTTTTCAACTTTGTATTGAAGCCCTGCTATCTCTACAATTGCGTACATAAATTAATGTTTATAAATGAAAATTGAGTGCAAAGATAATCAAAATTTTGAATTTAGATACTTGAATTCATTGAAATTTAATTAGAAAGATAAAAAAACTATGACATATCTTCTATTTGGATTAATTAAAAATAAGTATCTTTGCCTTTGAGATAATTCATAGATAGATTGGTAGAAATGATTGAAAATTATTCTTTAAAAGATTTAAAAATTGGCGAACAAGCAGTTGTAACAGGGTTTAGTACCGAAGATATTCCTGCAAAGTTTTATGAAATGGGCTTTATTCCTGGAACAAGTTTATTGGTAAAAAATAAGGCTCCATTTGGTGGTCCTATTTGCATCAGTATCATCTCTAATAAGTCTGTTTTAGCTTTAAGAAGAAACGAAGCCGATAAAATTTTGATAACAAAAAAATAATGAATCATTATAAAATTGCCTTAATTGGTAACCCAAATGTTGGTAAAACTTCGTTATTTAATAAATTAACAAATCTTCGTCAAAAAGTTGGGAATTATCCTGGTGTGACGGTAGAAAAGCGCGAAGGTAAAATAGAACGAAATGGAAATAAATTCCAAATTACAGATTTTCCCGGAACGTATACAATTTATCCAAGTTCTTTGGATGAAGAAATTGTATTCAAAACTTTAGGCAACAAAACCAATAATCATTACCCAAATTTAGCAGTTGTTGTTGGTGAGCCATCTAATCTAAAACGATCGATTTTGTTGTATCAACAAGTTCGAGATTTAGACGTTCCTGCAATTTTTGTCATCAATATGAAAGATGAAATCAAAAGCAAGGGACTTAATATTGATTTGAAAAAGTTAGAAGATTTTCTTCAAACAAAAATATACTTAACAAACGCGCGTACAAGCGAAGGAATTGATGAATTAGTAGAAGCTTTTACAAAAGAGGCAACTCCATATAATCGTCATTACGAAATTCCGAAAGAGTATCTTTCTATTGTAGAAAAAATCAAGAATGAATTTAATCTTAAATCTGATTATTTAGCTTGGCAATATCTTTCACAGAAAGAAGTTCCGTTCGAATCGAAAGAAAATCTAAGTAAATTAGATACAATTAAAAAAGAAAATTCTATTGTTTCGAAACGATTACAAGTCAAAGAAGCCTTAGATCGAAATAAAATTTTAGAGGAAAAATTAAACGATATTATTTCGTATAATTTTGAAGGAAATGAAACGTTAACCGATAAAATTGATAAAACATTGATTCATCCAGTTTTTGGATACATCATCTTTTTAGGAATTTTATTATTAATCTTTCAAGCTGTTTACGCATGGTCTGCACCATTAATGACAATGGTCGAAGATTTATTTGGTTGGATCGACGAAAAAGCAATTAGTTTAATTCCAGAAGGTCCTATCAACGAAATTATTGGAGGCGCAATAATCCCAGGTATAGAAGGAATTGCCGTTTTCGTTCCGCAAATTGCCATTTTGTTTTTATTCATTTCAATAATGGAAGAAACGGGCTACATGAGCCGCGTGGTTTATTTAATGGACAGATGGTTAAAACCGTTTGGATTAAGCGGAAAAAGTGTCGTTCCATTGATTTCTGGTGTTGCCTGCGCCGTTCCTGCAATCATGTCTGTGCGTAATATCGAAAATGATAAAGAACGTCTATTAACGATACTTGTAACACCTTTTATGACGTGTTCGGCTCGTTTACCAATTTACATCGTTTTGATCGCTTTGGTAATTCCCGACGAACATATTTTTGGATTAAGTTACCAAGCTTTGGCGTTATTTGTGATGTACATTTTAGGTGTTTTAGGCGCATTGGGAAGTGCTATTTTATTGAATTTAATCATTAAAGCAAAACATAAAAGTTACCTAATTTTAGAAATGCCAACGTACAAACTTCCTGATTGGAAAAATGTTGGAATTAATGTTTGGGAAAAAACGTTAGGATTTTTAGTTGATGCGGGTAAAATCATATTTGCAATTTCGATTATTCTATGGGTTTTAGGAACTTTTGGACCTGGAGAACAATTCAAAAATGCAGAAGAAATTGTAACTGCTCATCACCCAAAAATGAATGAAGAAGATTTAGCAAATGAAATTGCTTCTTACAAATTAGAACATTCATATTTAGGGAGATTAGGTTCAGTTATAGAGCCAGTTGTAGAGCCATTAGGATATGATTGGAAGATGGGAATTGGTTTAATTTCATCATTCGCTGCGCGTGAAGTTTTTGTTGGAACAATGTCAACGGTTTACAGCTTAGGAGAAGTTGATGTAGAGGACAATGGTCAAAAAGATCGTTTACTTCATCGTATGAAAAATGAGATCAACCAAAACACAGGAGAACCAGCATATAACCTTGCTACAGGAGTTTCGTTATTGTTATTTTATGCATTCGCAATGCAATGTATGAGTACAATTGCGATCGTAAAACGCGAAACAAATTCTTGGAAATGGACATTGATTCAGACAGGGTTTATGACAGGTTTGGCATATGTAGTTGCATTTATTGCATATCATTTTTTAAAATAGTAGTATGGACAATATTTGGATACAATATATTTTTATCGCTTTCCTTTTCGGATTTGCAGTTTGGTATGTTGTAAAATTAATTAGAAACTCATTTAGCTCAAAAGGAGGCGGATGCTCAAAAGGCTGTGGTTGTTCTCCAAGCAAAGATGAATTTCAAAAAAAGGCTAACTCTTAAAAGTTAGCCTTTTTTATTTCAAAATTTCGGAGTATTTTTACAATAGTATAATCAGTAAAAATTAATTATTTTAATGATTATCAATTAGTTTTATTTTATTAATTCGGAATATAAATTTTACAAAAATGGAAACTTGGTTAATCATTTTATTAATAGTTTTAGCTATAATTATCTTAGGATTAATTATTTACTTTGTTTCCAAAAAAACTAAACAATCAACTGAGATTTCTACTGAAAAAATTAATTCTGTAAAAGAAATTAAAGAAATTCCTTCTGAACCAATCAAAGAAGAGGTTACAAATAAAATAATTCCTCCAACTCCATCAACAGAGGTCATCATTGAAGAAAAACCAATGAATAACCTTAGCATTTCATCTAAAACCGAAAATGATTTACTTCGAAAATTAGAATTGTTCGAGAAAAATAAAGGATTTATAAAGAAAGATGTTAACCTTGCTTTATTATCCAAACAATTTGAGACGAATACAAAATATCTTTCCGAAATCATTAAAACGCATCGCCAAAAACAATTTAATTCCTATTTAAATGAGTTGAGAGTAAATTACATTGTGAATCGCCTTCAAAATGAGCCAAAATACATTAATACGAAAGTAAGTTATTTAGCAAGCGATTGCGGATTTGCTTCTCATAGTACGTTTACCACAACTTTTACTCAAATCATGAACGAATCTCCTTCTGCTTTTGTAAAAAGAATTAAAGCGGAACAAAAAAATTCGTAATTACGAATTAATGAAGTTTATATAATTGAATTTAAAATATATAAACAATTATATTTGTTTTATTTTTTATACCAATCAATGCAAGAGCTATATAAAATACATTCACAAATTTCGATTGTATTTTTTTATTCTTAATTAAGACTTTATCTTTAATCTAAGATTGTGTCTTATGCGAAAAATTGACCCCGAAATACTTGCTCAAAAAATAAAAGAAGGCGATCGTTTTGCCTTATCAAGAGCTATTACACTAGCCGAAAGCAATCGTTTAGACGATTTGAAATTAGCGCAACATATCATTAGTTTATTACCTGTTTCCAAAACTTCAAAAAGAATTGCCATTACAGGAATTCCCGGTGTTGGTAAAAGTACTTTTATCGAATCTTTGGGGAAATATATTCTAAGTAAAGGTGAAAAAGTAGCGATTTTAGCAATTGATCCAAGTAGTTCCCTTTCAAAAGGAAGTATTTTAGGCGACAAAACACGCATGGAGGACTTATCGCGAGAAGAGAATGCTTATATACGTCCAAGCGCTTCTAACGGTTCTTTAGGTGGTGTTACCTCACGTACATATGAAGCAATTTTATTATGCGAAGCAGCAGGGTTTGAAAATATTTTGATTGAAACTGTCGGTGTTGGACAATCTGAAACCTTAGTAAATGAAATTTCAGATCTCTTCTTATTTCTTCAACTTCCGGGTTCTGGAGATGATTTACAAGGAATAAAACGAGGAATTATGGAAATGGCTGATTTAATTTTTGTCAATAAATCAGATTCGTTTCAAGAAAAATTAGTGAAAGATGCAAAATTGGATATTGTTCGTTCATTGCAATTTTTACCAACCAAATCTTCTCAATGGAAAAGAAAATCAATTATCGGTTCTGGATTAATCGGAAAAGGAATTCCTGAACTTTGGGAATTGGTCAATGATTATTTCAATTTTATTAATGAAAATAATTATTACGCATCAAACCGAGAAAAACAACAGCTTAATCAAGCGGAACGCTACACAATTGATTTGATTAATCAACAATTTTTAAAATTACTTAAGGAACACCCACTAGAATTAAGCAAAAATTTATCTGCATTCGAAATGGCAAAAGATTGGTTGAATAACCACACTGAAATTGATGAATTTCTTAATAAGTAAGTTTACGATTATTGAATCAAAATAACAAAAAAACGGCTCAAAATTGAGCCGTTTTTTTGTTAATCATCTTTATCAACTCCTGTTTTTTTGTTGATATTTTCTTGTATTTTTTGATAATATTCTTTCTCAATTTTATCAAATTCTGGTGTCGAAATTACTTTTCCTTTCGTTGGTTTTTGTAGTTTCAGCTTATCGTCAATCGAAATTGATTCTAACTTATAAGTTGTATACTGATTTTCATCTTTCAAAGAAGTTTTCTTCAGTTCTAATAATAATCCTGGCAAACCATTGTATTCATCTGGTCCACATTTTGATTTTATCGAAGGAACATACCACGCTTCTATGTTGAAATTAGCGTCAACAGCTACTGCTTTTCGTACATCATAACCTTTTATTTTTTTGGATTCTCGCGTAATACTCCATTTATAAGTTGCAATGGAATCAGAGATATTATACAATTTGGAATCCATTTCTCTCATGATTATTTTTGAATTCGTATCGAAATCATAAAAGCTTTCCAAATCTTTAAAACCACCTAAAACTTTCATCGAATATTTTGGTCCTTGCGAATTATCAATTCGTTCTATTTCTTGTGAAAGACATTGATTTGCATCGACAGAAAGAGCAATATATTTTGGTTTCGAAAACATTTCCTCTCTTAATCTTTTCGATTCTGGATTCGGATCATTCAAATTAATAAAATTCCGTCTTTCATATTCTACTTTAAATTTTTCTTGACCAAAAACTGAAACTGAAAACAACAACAATAAGATATACTTCATTTTAATGCAATTAGAAATTTAAAGATAACAAAAAAAGCTTCACCATTTCTGATGAAGCTTTTGATTAAATATCCCTCTTGTTTTTAGAAAACTCTTACCAACAATTCTTGTTCTATTTTATCGTGACAATTTTCTAATGCATTTCTCTCTGCTTTTCCAGCTTTCCAATGCGATGTACAATAAAATTCGTCTTTTTTCCATTCTAAATCATCTTTAAAAAATGATTTTATTTCCTTTACAGATTTAGATTCTCCCGCAACATAAGCAAAACGTTTTCCATCTTTGCGTTTCGGAAATTGCTGATTTTTCGTCAAACTATATAAAGCTGTTCCACTTCCTACATTTTGATTCACAATCCATTTAAATTCTAAATTTGCTTTTGTTTCAATTTGGTGAATATCATCTTCTGTTGGCACTTCCACACAAACAATTCCGTTTGTTTTAGCAGGAAGAGACTCTATAATTGCCGAAATTACAGGCAAACCTGTTAAATCTGCAGCTAAGAAAATGAAATCTGTTTTTGGAGCCAAGTCTTTCTTTTTCGACTTCATCGAAACCCCAATCATATCTCCAACTTTCGCCTCATTTGCCCAACGCGATCCTGGACCGTTCAATCCATGATTTGCAATATCAATCACAATCACATTGTTTTTTGCATCAATATCACGCAACGTATAGGTACGAGAAACTGGTTTAAATTTTTCTGATGGCGAAATCCATTTTTGATTTTCTTCATCATACTCAGCGTAGTGAATATCACGGATTCCAAGCGGTGGAAAAAGTAATTTACATGTTCCGCCCAACGTTGTATCCTTAAAAAAAGAAACATCATCATTCTCCAAATGAACGCGAATAAGATGTGGTGTCACAAATTCTTTCTTTTTTAAGATGAACTTCTCCTTCGCAATTTTCACTTTATCTCCCATCAGATTATTTAGATTTATTCTAATTCTATGCGAATATAAAATAAATTTAGATTGAATAAAAATAATAAAATGTTAAAGTAAAAAGTTATACTTTTTTTAATATCATTTTAATATGATAACTAAATAATTAACCTTAACTTTTACATATCAAAAAATAACCTAAAAAACGAACAGAAAATGGAAAATACTTTTTGCGAAATCTCGCTCGAACAAAGAACTCTTCCACTTGAAGGCGGATTTAATTGCAGAGATTTAGGTGGAATAATTAACACAAAAAATGAAGTCATTAGAAAAGGATTGTTAATTCGATCTGATGATTTAGCAAATTTGACAGATGATGACTTGGAGATTTTAAACGATTTTCCAATTCGAACAATTATTGATTTACGCACGACTTACGAACGTTTAAAAAATCAAGATCACATTCCAAATAGTTGTAATCACGAAGTTCATTTGGATATTTCTTCTGGACATTTTGAAAATTTAGTGAAACAATTTAAAGCTGGAATTTCAAATCCGAAAGAATTTATGTGCAAAATTTACGAGGATTTTGTTTTAGATAAGACGTGTCAAACGCAATACAAAAGCTTTTTTGATATTATTCAACACAAAAATAGAACGCCAATTTTATTTCATTGTACAGCTGGAAAAGATCGAACTGGATTTGCAACAGCAATGATTTTATCTGCTTTGAAAGTCGATTTAGATACAATTATGGATGATTATTTGGCTTCTAATATCTTTTTGGAACAAAAATATGCACACATCTTAAAAATCGATCCGAATTATAAATATCTAATTGATGTTTTACCTGAATATTTAGAAA
>NZ_JAOCHX010000037.1:0-30465 GCF_029843245.1 Empedobacter sp. GD03739
TACCTTTTCTTACTCTGGAACTTTCGTTAGGATATCCATTCAACTTACACTCATTCCCAGAAATCCATCTAAACTTTTTCTGATCATCCGAAACAATAGCCTGTCTATATAAATTTAGTGATTCTTTTTCGTAAGGCGAATTCAAGACTAAATTACCTTTTTCATCTTCCGAAAGTTCTATTTTATCTAAAACTGTGTAATCTGTTTCATCTATTTTTTTTACTGCAATTGGAAATCCATTCGCGGTAAAAACTTGATAAAAACTTGTTTTCGTTTGATCATTCAATTTACTTTTCAAATCATTTGACAAATCATCACTTTCGATTGCAATTTTTTCGATTCTTGCCAAATCTTCAAAAGAATTTTCAATCTGTTTCTTTGTCAAATAAGCATAATTTAATGCGTATCCTATTTCGTCTTGACTTTCGTCTGTTAATGGAATCTTCACTTTATCCGAATCTTCATGACAATACAAATCAAAACCTCCTTCTATGGCTTGAACCAATGAAATTTCTCCTTCATTTTCTAAAACCGATGAACTTAAAAGTGTAGAATCTCCTTTTTTCAATCCTAAAAAATTATTTAACGAATGAAACGTTTCATTTACAAATCGAGGATCAAAATTCGATACATAAACATTATCTTCTCTCGAATAATGAAAATTAACTTTTTCTTCTTTTGAATCGATCTTTTTCATCAAATCAAAAATATCATTTTGCCATTGAAAGGTATTTTTATCCTGAAATTCACTTAAAATCTCTGGAATGTTTTTATTGTTAAAATCTAACTTCATAATAATTACTTTTGTGTGTTTTTAATTTACTGATAATCAAATTAAATCAATAATTTTACCAAAAAACTCGATTAAAATGTTTTTTCAACTTTTGTTGACAAAAAGTTGAAAAAAGCAGTTTCAAAAATTGGTAATTTTATAAAATTTAATGGATAATTATTTATCTTAGCAAGATGAATCACAAAACAGATTTTTCGAATTTAAGATTTAAACGAAATCTAAATTCTAATCCATCACATATAGAGTCATTTGAATTAGATAGTTTACAAGTCAAAAGTGATTACAATTACGATGATGTAAAAAATCTGAAACAGATTAACTTTTTACCCGGAGTTGCCCCATATTTACGCGGTCCTTATACGACAATGTATGTTCGTCAACCTTGGACAATTCGCCAATATGCAGGTTTTTCTACTGCAGAAGAATCGAATGCTTTTTATAAAAGAAATTTAGCTGCTGGTCAGAAAGGGCTTTCTGTTGCCTTTGATTTGGCTACTCACCGCGGTTACGACTCAGATCATGAACGTGTTGTAGGAGATGTAGGTAAAGCTGGCGTTGCGATAGATTCTGTAGAAGATATGAAGATTTTGTTCAATGAAATTCCATTGGATAAAATTTCGGTTTCGATGACAATGAACGGAGCTGTTCTTCCTATTTTAGCTTTTTACATTGTAGCTGCAGAAGAGCAAGGTGTTTCGCAAGATCAACTTTCTGGTACAATTCAGAATGATATTTTGAAAGAGTTCATGGTGCGTAATACATACATTTATCCGCCAACTCCTTCAATGAAAATTATTGCAGATATTTTCGAATATACTTCTCAAAAAATTCCTCGCTTCAATTCGATTTCTATTTCGGGTTATCACATGCAAGAAGCTGGAGCTACGCCTGTTTTGGAAATGGCTTATACCCTTGCAGATGGTTACGAATATGTAAAAACTGGTTTGGAAGCAGGATTGAAAGTTGATGATTTTGCTCCTCGTTTATCATTTTTCTGGGCGATTGGAATGAATTTCCCTCAAGAAATTGCAAAAATGAGAGCTGCTCGTATGTTATGGGCAAAATTGATGCAAGAATTTGAGCCTCAAAATAAAAAATCATTAATGTTGAGAACGCACTGTCAGACTTCTGGTTGGAGTTTAACAGAGCAAGAACCTTATAACAATATTGGTCGTACAGCGATAGAAGCGTTAGCTGCTGCTTTAGGAGGAACGCAGTCTTTGCATACCAATGCGTTGGACGAAGCAATTGCTTTGCCAACAGATTTCTCGGCTCGTATTGCACGTAATACACAAATCATTTTACAAGAGGAAACTCAAATTTGTAGAACGGCTGATCCTTTTGGAGGAAGCTTTATGATTGAATCTTTGACAAATGAAATGGCAAATCAAGCGTGGGAATATATTCAAGAAGTTCGTGAATTAGGTGGAATGACGCAAGCCATAGAAGCTGGAATTCCAAAAATGCGTATTGAAGAAGCTGCTGCAAAAAAACAAGCCAAAATTGACTCTGGTGAAGTCGCAATTGTTGGTGTAAATGCTTACCGCTCGAAATTAGAACAACAAGAGTTCGAAATTTTAGAAGTTGACAACACTGCTGTTCGTCAAAAACAAATTGATCGATTAAATCAAATTAAAGCGGAGCGTAACAGCGAAGCTGTAAAAGATATTTTAGCACAATTAACAAAAGCTGCTGAAACAGGCGAAGGAAATTTATTAGAATTATCTATCGAAGCGGCTCGTCGTCGTGTTACTTTAGGTGAAATTTCTGATGCATTAGAAGCTGTTTTTGGTCGTCATAAAGCAATTACAAGAGGAATTCAAGGAGTTTATGCTATGGAAGCAGGTAAAATGAATAAATTTGAGGAAGCTCGTAATTTAGCTGACGAGTTTGCCGAAGAAGATGGACGCCGTCCTCGTATTATGGTAGCTAAAATGGGACAAGATGGTCACGATCGTGGTGCGAAAGTCGTTGCAACCTCTTTTGCGGATATGGGATTTGATGTGGATATTTCTCCATTGTTCCAGACGCCAGCAGAAGTTGCGAAACAAGCTGTAGAGAATGATGTTCATATTTTAGGAATTTCTTCTTTGGCTGCAGGACACAAAACGTTGGTTCCGGAAGTTGTAAAACAATTGAAAGAATTAGGTAGAGACGATGTTTATATCGTAGTCGGAGGTGTTATTCCGCGTCAAGATTATGATTATCTTTATCAAAATGGTGCAGATGCAATCTTTGGTCCAGGGACAAACTTGGCGGAATGTGCCTGCGAAATTTTAGAGAATTTATTGAAATCTTATAAATAAATCTATTTTAGTATGAGTATTCCTGTCTATTGACAGGAATATTTTTATATTTATACCACACAAACCTTAAAGCGAAATGAATAAAACTCTTCGAAATATTATCTTAATCATCTGTACAATTTTTATTATATGGTTTATTGGATACTTTCTGATTGGAGATTTTATCAGTTTAGAATTCGCGAATCATGATTTTGCGAAACTATTTCCAAAGCTTTTAACATTTGCTGCGGCAGTTAGTATTTATGTACTTTTTCTACTTTCTATCAAAAAGAAAGACGGATGGAGTTTTATGAATGTGATGAAATTTATCTTTGGAATTATCTTCGGATTTCTTCCACTTCTAACCTTCGAATATTATAGTATTGGAAGTTGTACAAATTGGAAAATTGATAAAAAAATTCAAAAAACGCTTTATAAATCCAATTCTTCTGATTCAGAAAAAATTGTTTTAATCGAAACATTTTGTCCTGAATCTAACCTAAAAACAACTCAGGTAAAGCGAATTGTAGAAATTACACCTCTTTTTATCACAACTTCTGAAATTGATCTAAATAAAATTTCGGATAAAAGTTGGAAAAAACTTTAATCAAAATTAAACTTTGCTCAAAATTTGATGTCTAACAGATGAAGAAACCAATTCATCTCATGACAAAATATATTCTATCATTTCTTTTTAGTTTGATTACAATTTTTTCTTTTGCACAAGAAAAAGTCACAATTACAGGAAAAGTAACGGATGTGCTTAATTTTCCTTTAACTGATTCTGAAGTTATTTTAGGCAACAAAGCCGATTCTGCACAAATTTCTACTACATCTACAAATGATGATGGTACGTTCAAAATTGAAGTTAATCTACAAGATAAACCTGTTTATTTAATCATTGATGATCCTTTAGAAGGCGTTTTCAAACAAAGTTTCGAATCCATCAAAAACAATATTGATCTTGGAACAATTATCATTAATCCGATGATTTATGATTTAGATGAGGTTGTGGTAACAAATGTGGAACCTATTGTTGTAAAACAAGATACAATCGAGTATAATGCTGATTCTTACAAAGTAAAACCGAATGCAAATTTGGAAGCTTTGTTGAGAGAATTACCAGGTTTTGAGATGGATGACAGCGGAAATATTACGGTAAATGGAAAAGATGTTAATGAGATTTTGATTGATGGTGAACCATTTTTTGGAACGGATGGAAAAGTTGCGTTAGAAAATTTACCTGCAGATATTATCAAAAAAATTCAGGTTTCGGATTATAAAACGAAAAATGAAAAATTCTCTGGGGAACGTTCGAAATCGGATAAGTCTTCGCTAAATATTACCTTGAAAGAAGATAAAAAGAAAGGTTATATGCTGAAAGCAACAGCGGGTTATGGAACGGATAATCATTACGAAGGCAATTTGATGGCGAACTATTTTAAAGATAAAAAGAAAATTAGTTTGATTGGTTCTTCGACAGATATTGCAGCTTCTGGAATGACAAGCGGTGAAGGTTCGCGTGGTCGTGGTGGAATGGGAAGAAGAGGTTCTGATGGTGTAATAACAAATACTTCAATTGGATTGAATTATAACGATCAATTAACTGATAATTTGAAAATTGGAGCTGATTATCGTTTGAATCATTCCTTTACGAAAAACGATCAATATCAACATGTAGAAAACTTTTCTCCAAAAAATATTTATACTTCTGATGCGAATTCTAAAACTAAAAGTGAAACGTATGGTCATAATTTTGGAACAAATTTAGAATGGACGAAAAACAATACAAAAATTTATTTTTATCCATCGTTTAGTAATTCTTCGTCTACAAATTCATCAATTTCGGATAGTAAAACATATTCAGATTTGGGTGATTTGAGAAATCAAATGAATCAAACTTCAAATGGAAAATCAAGCTCGAATACATTTAATACATTATTATCACTTAATCAAAAATTCAAAAATAAATCTTATTTAGACTTTAATTCAAGTATTTCGATTGGTAAAACAGATCGAAATTCGTTCATCAATTCGACAACTTTATATACAAATGATTCTATTGCGGATATTTATAGAAACATCAATGAGAAAAATATTTCGAAAAATAATCAATACAATTTTGATGTAAAATATACGTATCCAATTACAGATTCTTTGAAAATCGCCGTTGGTTCTGCTTATAATTTAACTGATTCTGAAACCAATAATAGAACGTGGAATTATAATGATGTAACGGGAGAATATGACAATTTGAACAATGATTTGACGCGTTTTTATTCAACCAAATTGAATGAATTTAATCCGTATGCTCAATTATTATTGAACAAAAATAAAATTTCGGCAACAGTTCGTTTTGGTGCAAACATCTACAATCAACAAAATTTTGGAACGTTTAAAGCAGATGATTACAGCTCAACTCAAAACAAAACTTTACCAGATATTTCGGGAAATATTCGTTATCAAAACGGAAACAACTCACTTTCCTTAATGTATAATTATCAGACAAGTTTGGCTTCGACATCACAAGTTTTACCAATTTTAGACGAAACTGATCCGTTAGATGTTTTCAAAGGTAATCCAGATCTTGATCCCAATAAAGCACATCGAATCAATTTGATGTTTAGCAATTTTGATCGTAAAACTCGTCAAGGATTTAATGCTAACTTAGGTTATACGTACAACGAATCAAATATTGTTAATTACACCGAAATGGATTATTCGATTTATAAACGAACAACAACATACGAAAATGTAAAAGGAAATTATCGTCTAAATGGTAACTTTTTCTTTAATAAACAATATCAAAAAGGTATCAATAAATTTAGGGTAAATGTAGGAATGTCGGCGAGTTATGCTTTAACGCAAGGCTTTAGAGATGCGGTAAAATACGAGCAATATAATACAACTTTATCACCTACATTGAGATTAAATTGGGATTATGGTGATTATTTGACAATTTCACCTTCTTATCGTTTGAACTTTACAAATTCTAAATATGTCAATTACTCAATTGATAATCAAAATAATATTACGCACAATTTCGGAATTAAAACTATTTCTACTTTTCCTAAAAATTTGACTTGGACAAATGATTTCAGTTACAATTATAACTCGAGAATGGCAGCAGGTTTCAAGCGTGATTTCTTTTTGTGGAATACAAGTTTGATGTATCGTTTCTTCGATGATAAATTGGAAGCTGGTGTTAAAGTTTACGATTTATTGAATCAAAATAACAGTTATACGCGTACAATTACAGCAGAATCAACAATCGATCAACGCAATAATATTCTGACTCGTTTTGTGATGTTCTCGTTAACATTCAACTTAAATCAGTTTGGTGGAAAATCTACAAAAGGTGAAGATGGAGACCGACCAAGAGAAAGCGGTGGAATGCGAAGAATGTAAATGCAGTAGTAAAATAACAAAAAAACGGCTCAAAATTGAGCCGTTTTTTTGTTAATCATCTTTATCAACTCCTGTTTTTTTGTTGATATTTTCTTGTATTTTTTGATAATATTCATTCTCAGTTTTATCAAATTCTGATATCGAAATTACTCTTCCTTTCGTTGGTTTTGGTTTGTCATGTTGAATTTATTTCAACATCACATATTGTTTATGATGAGAATGAAACGAATTCAGATTGATATTACGAATAATTTATTCTAAAATATATTTCAATTTATAGCCAAACATTCCACGATCTTTGATCATGTCTGCAACACCTTCTGGACATTCATTTTCCCAATCTTGCTCAGCATTTGCAATTTTTTCTAAAATTCGACGCGAATAAGAATCTAAATAACTTCTGTTGTAATTCAAAATATCTTGAATTCTTCCATTATACAAGAAATATTTGTACAATTCGTGCACGCTATCACTTACTTGTAGATTTTTCGACGTCAACAAAATATCTTTTTCTTTGTCTAAATATGGATACAAATAAACTTTTACATTTTTCTTGAATAATTTTCCGAAAGCTTCCATAATTCCGCCAGGTAAATCGGCATAATATTGCTCATTGAAAATTTCGACCAAATTATTAACACCCATCGCTAAACCAACTTTGGTTTGATTTCGAGTAAATTTCGAGAAATAATCAACTAATTTATAATATTCAGAAAAGTTAGAAATGATAACATTGTAACCTAAACTACCAATAATATCAGCGCGATCTAAAAAATCTCGTTCATTCAATTCGCCTTCAAAACCAGAAGCAATCAAGTTAGAAAGCGTAATCTCAAATAAAATTTCGGTATTATCTGTTCTAACATCATCTTCTTGTTTGAAAATTTCTAAACCACCTTTGAACATATCCATATTTACATTCATAAAAGGACGGAAAGAGCCACGAACAGCGAAGATATTTTTTTTGTATAATAAATCGGCAGGTAAAATATTTTTTCCTTGTGGATTGAAAACCGCAACATCCGTCATTCCGTTTTTAACCAACTGAAGTGACATCAATCGATTATCAACATATTTGAATTGTGGTCCACGGAAATTAATCATGTCAATTTCTAATTGATCTTTATCCAACGTATCGTATAAAGATTTTATTAATTTTCGGGGATTATCGTAGTAATAATAAGCGCCATAAATCAAATTAACACCCAAAACACCTAAAGTTTCTTGTTGCAATTGAGCCGTATTTTCTTTGAATTTTACATGAAAAATAATCTCGTTTGCTTTTTCATCTTCTGCATTTAACTTGAAACGTAAACCTATCCAACCTTGACCTTCATTTTTCTTTGAATAATCAATTGTTGTTACCGTATTTGCGTAGGTGAAAAATGCTTTTTCTTTGTAGTGATCGTGGACTAGACGCTCTTTCATCAATTCCATCTCATGATCCAACATTTTTTTAAGGCGAGCTTGTGTCACATAACGACGATTTTCTTCTACACCATATATAGAATCGGACATTTCTTTGTCATAAGCACTCATCGCTTTTGCAACAGTACCCGAAGCAGCACCTGCGCGATAAAAAAAACGAACGGTTTCTTGACCTGCTCCAATTTCTGCAAAAGAACCGTATATTTTCGGATTCAAATTGATCTCTAAAGCTTTTTGTTTAGGAGTAAGAACTTGTTCTAATGCCATATTTTAATTTCAAATAGTTTGTGGTAAATTTACCAAATCATTATGGCTAAATCAAATATAAAAATACATTTTTTAGGAACAGGGACTTCACAAGGAATTCCGATTATTGGTAGCGATCATCCGGTATGTTTGTCAACAAATCAAAAAGATAAACGTTTGCGTTCTTCTTTGTTGTTAGAAAAGGATGGAAAGATTATTACGATAGATAGTGGACCAGATTTTAGACAACAAATGTTGCGTTATAATGCGCAAAGGTTAGATGGAATATTATATACACATGAGCATAATGACCATGTTTTAGGATTGGATGATATTCGCCCGCTTGTTTTTAAATCTGGAGAGGATATGAATGTCTATGGTTTGAAACGCGTGTTGGATGAATTACATAATCGTTTTCCATATATGTTTGCTGAACATAAATATCCTGGAGTACCAACGGTAATAGAGAATGTTATAGAAGATGAAAAATTTTCGGTTGCTGGATTTACGATTGAACCAATTAAAGTTCTACACGGACCCTTGCCTATTTTGGGATATTTAATTGATGATAAAATTGCTTATTTGACGGATGTAAAAACGATTCCAACAGAATCTCTTGAAAAATTACGAGGAGTAGAAGTTTTAATCATTAGTGCGCTGCGAGTAGAACAAGAACATTTTTCGCATATATTATTAGATGAAGCAATACGATACTCGGATTTAATAGGCGCAAAGCAGACATATTTTACACATATTTCGCATCATTTGGGATTTCATGATGAAGTAGAGGAAAAATTACCAAAAGGTAAACATTTGGCTTACGATACGTTAGAAATAATTCTGTAAAAAGTTTAAAAAATAGTTGGAAAAATAAATAAACTAACATTATATTTGCAGTCCATAAAGGCTCGGATGGCGGAATTGGTAGACGCGCACGACTCAAACTCGTGTTCCTTTGGAGTGTGGGTTCGATTCCCACTCCGAGTACTATAAAAGGTTGTTAATTATTTGATTTTCAACCTTTTTTGTTATATGGTAAAATAATAAATTACCATATTTATTACCATTGTCATGTGTTTTTCATGTGTCATGAAATAATATGAAACTAATGTAAAGATATAATTTTAAAATTATATTATGCAGGAATTAGTTGTTATCGAGAAAGATGTTCTCGAAAAATTAATTTTCCGAGTTGTTGATAAAGCAATTCAGAATTTGATGGATGCTAATAATAACACAGGTAAATTTAGTGTTGTTGATAGTAGTGATGAAAATGTTTTTGATCCTAATAATCATTATACAACCAAAGAGGTCGCTATATTGTTTAATAAGACGGTAAGGTGTATTTATAACTGGTGTAAAGATGGTACGTTGACAAAACGTAAGTATAAGAGAGAATTGTATTTCATCAAAGAAGAGGTTCATTCATTATTTAATCAAAAATTATAAATAATGGAGATTAATAAGTATTTTAATATTTATATTATGAACCAAGCCGTGATTTGTCTTTACCAATTTAAAATCACTTACAGCAATTATATCTTTTTCTCTTCCTAGACAACAATTCAGCATTAATAAATTTTATAAAAAATTAAGCAGGTTCATCGAACCTGCTTTTTCAGTCATTTGTGTATCTTTTTATTAATCATTTCAATATTTATTGGATTAATTTCATACATTTTTGATAGACTTTCCCATTGATTGAGAGCAAATTTTGTTTGATCAATAACTGTATCAATAAACTTTTGCGGCAATTTTGCATTTAATCCTAATTTTTTTAAATGATCGATTTTGATATTTTTCCCTTCTCCCATAACCATTGTGCTTTGTTCTCCACCAGGACCGTTAGAGAAAGTAAGATCATAAGCTGGTGATAATTTCCATTCACCAAATTCGTCCATTAAAAAAGAAAAATTCTT
This sequence comes from Empedobacter sp. GD03739, assembly GCF_029843245.1. Taxonomy (NCBI): domain Bacteria; kingdom Pseudomonadati; phylum Bacteroidota; class Flavobacteriia; order Flavobacteriales; family Weeksellaceae; genus Empedobacter; species Empedobacter sp. GD03739. The sequence goes on from NZ_JAOCHX010000037.1 coordinate 10,080, forward strand.
TCCGTGATCATCTCGGTTGTGAGCCAAAACATTAAAAACAGCTAAACGGAACATTTTTTCAACCTCTCGGATATCTTTAGTTAAAACACTTGTTAATGATAGTAAGTCTTCATAATCATGAGATGGTAATCTAAAATTACTATGAACCAATCCACTAACAGTATGCATGTGAAGTCGTTTATTTTTATCTCTATCAAATCTTTTTATCGCAAAATAACCATTTCCCTTTTGTGATGAAAACAAATGAACTTCAGGCATCTCTATTCCTGCATCTTTAGCCATTAATGCGTAAACGTATTCTATCGCACCAGAATCTTTACTGTCTTGTGAATTCGGAAATTTTACTAACCAATGCTCAAAACCATCTTTTAAATTATTTGTACCATGAGAAATATTTTTTCTATGGGTATCAATACCAATCAATGCTTTAGGTCTTGCGCCAGCAGATGAGCCATTTAGAGCTAAAAGTTCAGAAATGATATCATCTGAATTACCTTCCAAAACTTCTTCAGTTTGTGTGGCTAAAAGATCTAAATTTATAATCTCATCACTGATTTCTGGACTTTGATCTGGTTCATAAATCAATGCTCCCATACCATTAAAACCTACATTTGCTAATCGATCAAGTACTGTGATTTCAGTTGGTGAAATTCCTTCAGATCGAAGCTTACGATCAAAAAGTAATCTTCCCCAACCATCAGGTAAACTATCGTTAAAAACTCCTGCCAAGCCTTCAAATGGATGATTGGGTAATTCTATTACGCCACTTTGTAAAGGAAGTTTTATAGGAGAAATTTCTAAATTACGTTGAAGAAAATCGTCATTATACTGAAAATAAATCGTATTATTTTGAATTGCTAATTTCCCAACTGGTAAAATTTCAGAACCGAAATTCAAACTGACTTTTATATCTTTAATAGCTGTTTTCATTTTTTATGACCTCTTTTTTTTGTTTGAACCTCATTTGATTTTATCACCTCATCAATGGATTTGAAATCGGGTTTGTTTAGTTTTAAAATTTCCACCATTTCTTCCAAACCTCCTACTACAGATAATATTTTTAGGAAAGATTCTAATGAAATTGTACCTTTTTGTTCAAACTTACGGAGCGTAGATAATGGTACGCCAGATCTTTCTGCCAAACCTTCTTGGGTAAGATTCATTTGTACTCTGCGATCTCGTACATTTTGTACCAATTTATTTTGTATCTTAGAAAGAGATATAAATAACATAATAAGAGTAATTATATAAGTTTATTTAAATTAAATAACATTATTGTATTACAAATATACTAATTTATTATAAGTGATTTGGATATATTTATTTTTATGATTAATTATTAAAGTAACATATTATTTGTCAGATAAATGATAATTTACCAAACGTTTATTCTACTTTTACCTGACCATTCATCAGCATTGGTAATAACCAATCGCGTAACTGAGCAAGTTCTTGGTTTTGATGTAGATTAATTTCTAATCTTACAAAAAGTGATGAAACTTTTTTTTCGAATTTTTCGATTATCTCCTGTTTAGAAATTAGTACAGGTGTAAACTTAATATCATTAGTTACAATTGCGTTAAAAATGGAACCACTAGATTTAGCATGTAAATAGCCAATCATACTAAGAGTAGTATAATATAAAAATATATGTTCATTAGTTTTGGATTGTAAAGCATAACATGATTGGTTCATCGCCATCTTAAAAGAATTAATCATTACCTTACCAACTGATCCTCTCGCAGTAAGAAATATTGTTCCTTCATCAAAAAACTTAGTACTACTATTTTTTAAGCCAGATTCTGTAATATATTCTAATGTTTTAATGCAGAAAATTGAATTGTTCGCATCACTTGGTGTAAAGAATGGAATAGTACCATTCCAAAAACTTTTTTCATTTTTACTTGGAGTTCCACCTCCAATTAAATTTGCAAATTCAAGAATATTTTTCACCTCCCAACCTTCAGGGATTTCTCTTTTCAAAGTTTCGTTGTATACCATCGTGCCACCACTTGATTTGTATGGCTTCCCGTTGGCATTTGGAAATTCAAATTGTACGAACCAATAATCATAGATCGTTTTTGCCATCTGTTCTAAATTATCATTTAGTTTATAATTTGGTCGATTGATAGAGCTGGTAAGCTGTTTGAATAGATTCATAAGATTTAATAATAAAAATTATGAAAGAATTAGTCAAACACAATATTTTGGAGAATATGAAATCTGAGCTTAATTTTCAGCAAATGATTCTTCTTGAGAAGGTTATTAATAATAATTTTCAAGGTTTATTGATTGAGAAAGAAAATGTTAAGGTTAAAACTGTTGAAGAAAATAATGAAGAATTAGTCCATTATTTTATTTCATCGAAGAAAGTTGAAGGTTGTTCTGAAAAGTCGTTAAAATATTATTTAGCAACAATAGAATCTTTATTAAAAAAGATTAATAAAAAGATAATTGATATTTCGACAAACGATCTTCGCTTTTATTTATCAGAATATCAAGCTAAAAATAAATCGAGCCAAGTGACGATTGATAATATTAGGAGAATTTTTTCCAGTTTTTTTTCTTGGTTAGAAGATGAAGATTATATTCTGAAATCGCCTGTGCGAAGAATAAATAAAATTAGAACTGCAAAGACAGTGAAAGAAACTTTGTCTGATGAAGAAATAGAAATTTTACGTGACAATTGTAGCTCAATAAGAGATTTATCAATCATAGAATTGCTTTATTCTACTGGAATTCGTGTTGGTGAATTGGTTAAAATTAATCGAGAAGACATCAATTTTAATGAACGTTCTTGTATAGTAACTGGAAAAGGTAATAAGGAAAGGGAAGTCTATTTTGATGCGCGCACCAAATTACATTTGATAGAATATCTAAAATTGAGAAAAGATAACAACATCGCATTATTGGTGTCGTTGAATAAAACATATAAAAGATTATCGATTGCTGGTATCGAAAATATTGTGCGGAAATTGGGCGAAAAATGTAATATAAGAAAAGTGCATCCGCATAAATTTAGAAGAACTTTAGCTACAGTAGCAATTGATAAAGGAATGCCTATAGAGCAAGTTCAGAAATTATTGGGTCATGTAAAAATTGATACAACTATGAATTATGCGCAAGTACAGCAAACTAATGTGAAAATATCTCACCGAAAATATATAAGTTAAATGAAAAAAGAGATCCTTAAAAATTTATGCACTATATACAATGGTTCTACACCTTCAACATCTAATCAAGAATACTATGGAGGAGATATAATATGGATTACTCCTAAAGATTTATCTATACAAAATAAAAAATATATACTAAAAGGAGAAAGAAATATTACAAAAGAAGGATTGAAACAAGTAAAGTCAAACTTACTTCCCAGAGGAACTGTTTTATTATCAAGCCGTGCACCAATTGGTCTTTTGTCGATTGCAAAACAAGAATTAGTAACTAATCAAGGATTTAAGAACTTAGTTGTAAATGAAGAAATTTTAAATAATGAATTTCTTTATTACTATTTAAAAACCAAAATTATAGATTTGGAAAATCTTGGGACTGGTACAACTTTTAAAGAAATTTCAAAAGCTGCATTGGAAAATTTTTTAGTGATTTTTCCTAATTTATCAATCCAAAAGAAAATTGCCGATATCCTTACGGCTATCGACAATAAAATATCTTTAAATAATCAACTAAATGATAATTTACCAAACGTTTATTCTACTTTTACCTGACCATTCATCAGCATTGGTAATAACCAATCGCGTAACTGAGCAAGTTCTTGGTTTTGGTTTGAATTTAAAATTATTCTATCAATATTTGACTTCGCAACTTTATAGTATTCATTAAGAACATTTACATTAGGAATTAAAAAAGGAGATTCATCAACAATTTCTTTATTAATATGGGGCTGCTGTGCACCTGTTCTTAACTTCATCAGTCTATCAATGTCATTAAATACAGAAAAAAATATGTAAGAATTATTGAATAATTCATTTTCTTCTATACCCGCAATTGATTGATTAATACAAGCATCTATACCTAAAACATTTACTCTTAAGTGTCTTGTAATCGACAATAGTACACTGCCTTTTTTTAAGAATTTTGTAGATGAATTCTTTATTGCCTCTTCTGTGATATTTTGTTCAGTTGATATTAAAGGAAAATTTGCAACTTCACCTGAATTCATCCAAGGAATATTTCCATTCCAAAACTTTTCATTTTTAGTAGATGGTGTACCTCCTAAATGAGTTTTAAGAACTTTCCCTAACTTCTTCACCTCCCAATCTTCAGGGATTTCTCTTTTCAAAATTTCGTTGTATACCATCGTGCCACCACTTGATTTGTAAGGCTTCCCGTCGGCATTTGGAAATTCAAATTGTACGAACCAATAATCATAGATCGTTTTTGCCATCTGTTCTAAATTATCATTTAGTTGATTATTTAGGTCAATTTTATCATCCAAAGCCGATAATACTGCTGCTATTTTTTGTTGGGAAGGAAGATCAAAAGATGGAACTAAATAATCTTCAATCTGCTTTTTACTGATATGCGGTACAGAAGAACCTGTTTGCGTTAAAAATACATACTTTTCAAACAAAGGATTATTAACGAGATAATAGATAAAAACCTGATCATTTCCTTTTTTTGCTCTTATACATGCGACACGTTGAGCCAATAAGAGAGGCAGATCATTGGAACGAATACGAGCCTTATTTTTACCAACCTTCGATCCATCCATCCCGATAACTACATCATCTTCATATAATAAATAATTTTCACTATCTTCAAATGATTCATTCCAACATTTAGTTGTATCCCAACGTAATTTTCCTTCAGTCACATTTTCTCCGCGAACAGTTCTAATACCATGATCGGAATATCTTTGTCCTTTAAAAGGAAAACCTGTGTAGACTTCTGTTATTGAGGATAATTTAACTTTATTCATACTTCAACCCTTTTAATTGCTTCTGAATTTCTTGGTCTAAAGCGTTTCCTTCTGTAAAAAGAGCTTGTAAACGAGTTTCGAAATCGTTCATTTTTTGTTGGAATTCTTCGGGTGTTATGTCTACATATTCTATCTTCACCTCAAAATATTGTCCCGCAGAAAACGAATAGTTTTTAGCTTCAATTTCAGTTTTATTCACAACAACAGACAAATCTTCAATCGCTTCTTTTTTATTGAAGGTTTCTACGATTTTTGCTTCTTCTTCTGGTGTTAGCACTGTACGTTGATTTTTACCTTCTTTGATGGTTTCGCCTAATTTTGACGCATCCATCAAGATAATGTGTTCGTTATCTGCTTTTTTATCCAGAAATAAAACCGAAACATTAGTACCAGTGCTGGCAAATATATTACTTGGCATAGATATAACACCACGTAACCAACCATTGGTAATTAGTCGTTCACGAATTTTCTTTTCAATACCCGATTGTGCGGTAATAAAACCAGTTGGTACTACAATTGCTGCTTGACCATCATCAGACAAACTGTGCATAATATGTTGAATAAACAGCAAGTAAATCGCCATTGATTCCTTCTTTGATTTTGGAATATTAGGAATACCTGCAAAGAATCGTTTTTTGAAAGCATCTTTTTCTAAATCTTCTCTAAAATCAGAAAAATCTAATTTGAAAGGAGGGTTAGAAACAATATAATTGAACTTTGTATCTAAATATGTTGGCTGTGCAATTGTATTAGTTTTGATAATGTTTGGAATAGAATGTGTTAAATTATTCAATACCAAATTCAGACGTAACATATTGCTGGATTTCTGAGAGATATCCTCTGAATAAATGGTGCAGTTTTTCTCTCCAATTTGATGCGCCAAACTCATCAGTAAAGTTCCCGATCCCGCACTTGGATCATAACATTTTACACCTTTTACTGGTTCTGGAACGAGAATTTGTGCCATAATACGAGCCACAGCATGCGGAGTATAATATTCGGCATATTTTCCGCCAGAATCGGTGTTATAATCTTTGATTAAATATTCGAAAATTGTAGCAAAGAAATCATATTTCTGTTCGAACATTTTCTCGAAAGAAAACTCAAATAATTTATTGATTAAAGCTTTTGCAAAAGCATCACGCTGAGAGGAATCTGAGATAAATTGTGTTAATTCGTCAAATAAGGTGTCTTTGGCTCCAGAAAAAGATTTTACAGAGAATACATCTGCATTTTCTATGGAGATTTGACGTAATGTATCGTCAAATGTTTTGGCGAAATCGTCGCTGTTTTGTATCACAAATAAATGCGAAATTAGATGTTCTGGTTTTAATCGAGGAATATTTGGATCTAAACTGTCAATTAAATCTGAATAATCGTCCTCACTAAAATCCTTTAATACAGTGGAAAAATTTTCAGCATCAGCCAACTCTGGCTTTTCCTGTTTTACAGCATATCGAAATTTATCATTCAAGAATTTGTACAAAAATACTTGGGTGATAATCTTAAATTCGTTTCCATCATTTCCCAATCCGTAATTGGCGCATACACTTTTTAGATTATCAATTAAATCTTTTGTATGCGTGATGAACTTTATATCGTGTGTCATTTGTTATCGTTGTTGATATTGTTGTAAATATTCATTCGCAATTAATCTGCTAATATTATTTTTGGTAGTTTGATCCATTTCAATCTTTTCATTCTTTTTAAACTCTTGAACTACCATTTGTAAGAGATACCGATTAAAAAATGCCTCATTGTGTAGCAAATCTTCTTGTGTACTAATGGTATCATCTACTTGTTGTTTTACTTTCATTAGAGCACGATGCAACTGTATTTCTTTAGCGTTTAGCGTTCCTTTTTCAGTTAAACGTTTGTGGATGCGGGCATATTTTTCGTCGTTATCATATTTTGCTTTCAATAGAGCATTTTTACGATTGAGTTCTTTTGCTTCGTTATAGATTTTTTCTAACAAATGTTTATTAGCAATCATCTCTTCTTGTGATATCTCGTTAAGGTTTTTTTTATTGAAAAGACGTTTTAGTTCTTCGTGCAAAGATACAAATTCGGGATCTTTAGAATCAAAATTTATAAAAAGAGACTCACGAGCTTTACGCAAAATATCTTTGAATTCGTCTGCCAACACCAATTCGCTTTCATCAACTTTTACAAATTGAAAAATGATATCTTCTAATGCTATATTGAGGATATTTCTATTTTCTGATTCATTTCCAATGTTTTCTAAAGTATTCAGATTATCTAATCGACTCTGAGATTCAATTAACAATCGATTTAATAAATTAAAATCGGTTATCTCTGCTAAAGCTTCATAATTATTTAATGCAATAAGATTTTTTAATTCTTTGGCAGTGCGTAATGCTTTGACTAATTTTAATAATTCCTGTTTATCGCTAATTTGAGCAATTTGTTGTGAAAATAATTCTCTGTTTTTGGTGTCATATTGAAAGAGAATTTCTTGTATCTCATCTATCTCTTGTTTGATCTCTTCTTCTGATTTGAACAAATGAGAATACATCTCCATTTCATCACCCAATTGCTCTTGTAATTCATCGAAATATAATTTATTGGTACGATCAAAAGCTTTAGAAATGTCAGCAAAATCAACCACATATCCGTAACGATAATCTTTGTACGGACGATTGACTCTGGTAAGTGTTTGCAATAAGTTATGATCCTGAATAACACGAGCCAAATATAGTTTCTTCAAGCGTTTTGCATCAAAACCTGTCAGTAACATATTGTACACAAATAACACATCTACATGACCTTTTTTATAAGCTTTGATGAGATCTTTGCGTATTGTTTTGTCGTTTTCATCGTGTAAAATTAAAGCTGCCGTCAATTTTGGCGTTTCGGTATTACCATATTTTTCCGTTGGTTCTGCTGCCATCAAAATACTCGCATCAATTTCTTGTTTACCGTATTTTTCTTCAAACAAACGGAACAATTCTTTGGCTTGATCGGCGGAATCACAAACCACCATTCCACCTAAACTATGATCACGTTGAACTTTTTTAAACTGAATTAAATCATTAGCGATATACTCTAAAAGTGGTGCTGCAAACTTCGGATGTTTGTAAATCTCTTTGGTAGAAATATCGCCTTTTAGGAGTTTAATTTCATCCATTACAGACTTCATCTGCATCTTAAACTGTCCTTCAATTTGCTCACGAATCAAACGCAACGTATAGCCATCGGCGATGGACATATTGTAGTAATACTTATGAATATAATTTCCAAATAATAATTTGGAATCATAATCTTTAGCGACTTCTTTCAACAAAGGCGTTCCCGTTAAAGCAATTTTGATAGCGTTTCTATCTGAATTAATCAGATTCGCTAAATAATTACCTTTCGGATTGTAGGAACGGTGCGCTTCATCTAAGAAATACACTCGTTGAATATTGATGTCGTACTCTAAATTTTGAATAACTGTCGCATCTTCCGAAAATTTCTGAATATTAACCACCGTAATTTCAGGAACACCGCTATCATTGTGGATAGCTCCAACAGTTTGTAAATCTTTGGTGAATTCCGATTTAGAATTAACCGTGTTTACCTTTAATCCACGATTCGCAAATTCACTCGAAGCCTGAATTAGTAAATCGATACGATCTACAATAAAATAGAACTTCGGAATGATTTGTTTCTTCGCAAAATAATGCGTCAAATGTTTTACATTGTAATACGCCAACGCTGTTTTACCAGAACCTTGGGTATGCCAAATGATTCCTTTGTTTTGTCCTGCTTCTAACTTTGCAACAATGGCTTTTGTAGCAAAAATCTGTGGATAACGCATGATGTGTTTTTGGTAAGATATTTTACCTGTATTTTCATCTTCATCCTCCACATACGTAATTGAAAATTGAAGTATAAAAGCCAAACGTTCTTTGCTAAATAAAGAAGTTAGAATTCGGTTTGTTGGTGTGTTTTCGCCTTTGTTGGTAATAAACTCTGGACTATGTTTGATGACGCTTAGATTGTTATCTTTCAGAATTTTATTTTCCTGTTCATCAGAGAGTGCAATTAACCTTTGTTGAACTGGATAATCCAAATCTTCTCTAAAGTAATTGAACGAAACACTTCCATAGTTTGTAGTGCCATAATAAGCTCCGAAAATAGGTTCTACAATTCCGTCTTCATATTCCATATTATTAGAAAATACCAACAATTGAGAGATGTTTACAAATCGACGGAAATGTTTATTTTTAAATCGTGTTTCAATTCTATTTCGTTCCGCAATAACCCCTTCTTTGTTATGAGGTTTTTTTACCTCAATAAAAGACAAAGGCATTCCGTTAATTAAAACCGCAATATCTGGGCGGAACTCTTCATCACCAGCTTTGTATGTTAACTCTGTGGTGATATGAAAATCATTGTTGTTGAAGTTTGTGAAGTCTATTAATTTAATTCCTGAAGTTGCAGTTAAACGTTCGTAGAATTTCTTCCCAAGATCTTCGTAATCCAACTCTAAGTTAATTTCATCTAAAACTCGTTTCGCTTCTTCTTCAGTAATTTCGTTAATCGTTGCAATTTTCGGAATGAAAATATCTGGAAATATATTATTCTCTTCTAATCGATCTTGTTTGTTTTGTGGTATATATTGATAGCCTAATCGCATCAAGTGCAAAAGGGCAGGAATTTTCACTCGTGAATCTTCGTTGAATTTCATTCGTTAGTCTTAATAGTAATTGTAAATATACCAAAAAGAAGTACTCGAAAATTACCATACCACAAAAGTGTTCGACTTTAAAATTTCAATACGTGATATATAGATCTTAATACTATACTGAAAACCAGCTCGTAAGACTGTTATAAGTGGGCTTAAATTTTCATTTAAGAAATAGAGATAGTTATCAATCAATTATTTATATAAAGAAATTTAATAAAATTTAAAAAACCAGAAAAGAATAGATGTTATGTAACATTTAAGCGTTTTTTTACAGGAAGAAAAGTGGGAATTATTCCACCTAATCTATCTACGCCTTTACCTATGTAATTTCTGTTGGCGTAATCAGAAATCATTTCCTCGACGTATATAATTGTTCTTTGACATCCAGAAGAATCGGTGAAAATTTCATCTGAAATATAAAAATGATTATATAATAATTCTTCTATCTTTTTTCTAATCTCTCCAATAGATAGATTACCGCGCTTAAGACCTAGATGTAAATGAAAATGATTGACATTTTTTTCTTCTTTTTCAATTACATAATAAAGATCCATGCCAAGTTTTTTAAAAATAGTTCTGGCGATGAAATCGTTGTAATCGTAATCATAATTACCAAATTTAGCGACGTCGTCAGATTTTATATTAATTGATATGTTTGTATTGTAGGGATTCTGTATTTCTCTTTTTACTTCGGAATTATTTTTTTCAGAAATAGGTTTTGATACTGTTTTTTTCGGAGCTCTTTTCCTTTGAAATTTTTCAAGAAAATTTAAATCTATTAAATATTCATCCAAATTTTTTTTATTTATTATCCTCTTAACAGCAATATCGTTCTTAATAAATAATTCTTTTACTCTTCTTCTTAATTGTCTTAAACCAAGATCAAGGAGTTTATTTTCGATTATATATTTTATGTTTTTAAAATTTTTCATAATTAATAGTAGCACTTGTTATATGGGCATAATGCGCCCAAAGCCTATATATATGTACCAACCAAAAAATAAAAAGTCAAGTTTTGATTAAAATAAAAAGAGAAATAATTTATAATAAATTGATTTTCAGTGAAATATTTTTAAAAAAAATATTCTGTAAATGATATTATGATGAGGTAATGATGCTTATGTCCCATTAAAATAAAGTTGGATTTGCTAGTTAAAATATTGAAAAAGATCTTTTTTCGGAACAAAAAAAATAAAAAAAATTAAGGAAGTACTTGGTGGTGTATTTTAAGATACAGTGAGGGAGGGTAGAAATAAGGGGATACGTAGGTACCCCCTACCTGTCTTTAATAAATATTTAATGATTCTAGTTTTTCTTTTACAGAATTAGCTTTTTCAAATTTTGAACTTCTGATATAATTCTCTAACGTTTTAATAGAAGAATGTCCGCTGATTGCGCTTAAATCTGAAAGAGGTATTGATTTCTTAGCTAGATTTGTAAACAAGGAACGGCGCGAGGTATGTGAGCTCACTAATTCATATTTAAAATAATTTCCAATAACTTTTCGTTTTCGTTTATTTTTTCCTTTACCTGTGACAACAAATTTGCTTCCTGAAACAAGTTCATTTATTCCAGCAAGTTCACAGACTTCTTTGATGTACTTATTGTATTTTACTTCACTAATTACTTTTGGTAAATTTCCGTTATTAAGTGATAATATTTCTTTTACAGGATTAAATACTGGAATAACAACATCAGTGTGAGTTTTGATTGTTTTCGTTTCTATGAAGCCGTTTTTGAACTTATCAATTGTTAAAGCAAAGAGATCTGAGATTCTTAATCCAGTATGTAGCTGAATTATAAACCACCTTCGTGCATTCTCTAAATATTTTTTATTTTGAGGAACAAAAAGATTGTAGATAAGGTTTATTTCATCATCATTGAGGTATATTTCGTTTGTTTGAACTCCAGAAAATTTGAAATTACCAATTAAGTAATCTTCATGAAGTTTTATAGATTTTGATTTCGCATAATTTAATATTGCTTTAAATTTATTCGTGTTTGTGTCTATTGAGTTTGTTCCTAATTTTGCTTCACTCTCTTGATATTTGATATAGTCTTCAAAAATTTTCGAGTCAATTTCTTGTAATTTGAAGTCTTTTTGATTCTGGTGAATCAAGAATGCTCTCCAGTAGTTAATCATAGTTGTATATCCCTTAATTGTGTTTTGCGAAAGATTTTTGCCGTTCTTAGCTTGTCCTTCAATTTTTTTATTGGTGGAGATATAATGGTTATAATAGTCTATAAAGTATGGTTCATCATCAATTTTGTCTTTATTTTGATTAGGATTCTCAAAACCAAAAAAATCGTAATATTTTTCACGCAACCATTTTGAAGTAAGCTTGTTGTTCTTTATTTCTGGAGAGTATATTTCCTCCTGAATAAATTGAGAGAATAGAATTACTGAATTGTTTACTTCTAATGATTTTTTGTAATCTTTTTCAGTTCTTTTATATCTAAAAGATTGACTAAAATTATCCCACTTGTTAAGGTCTAATACAATATGATTTAATGTTATTTTGATGTCAACATTATTGGCATGTCGAATTCTATATACCAACTTACTTCCAGATTTAGCTTCCTGAACTTTAAATTTTCCAATTACTATCATAATTAAATTTTTATGTTAAATTTTGAAGAGTAAGAAATCAAAAAAATTACCATATTTATTACCATGATAATCTTTTCAACAGCTTTCATATTGTTTCATATTAATTCATGACAAATCAAGAATTCCTTTATGACAAAGGATTATAAAGGAGTACGTTTGTCAGTGAAATTTTAATTAGGACCTCTAATTTTCTTAAAGAATGTTCCCACTCCGAGTACTAAGCAAAAGCTCGAAACATTAGTTTCGAGCTTTTTTTATTTACATTCTCCTTCTTGTATAATTTTTACTTCAAATTTTCGGGCTCTATCATCTATAAAAGTAGCTTCATTTTTATAAAACTCAGGAAGTTTGTAATGTGTATTATCCAGCCAACCACCATTTGGCCAATCAATTTTATGTAAATAATTATTTTTCGCAGTTATAGTTAATCGATATGTCTTGGTTGATTTGTTCGTTATAACCTTGACATTCGCACAATATTTTCCATCTTCAATGTGATCATTTATGTTGTGAAAATCTGAAGATGACGAACAACTATAAATGATAGTAAAGCAAAAAAGTAAAACTATATTTTTCATAATCTTTCTATTTAATCTTCGCTTAACAATCTAATGATATTCTGTTAAGCTTTGAGTTTTATTTACTGTATACATTTGCAGTAACAAAATCCTCATGTGTTAATTTATATCATTTCTCAAAATTACTTCTCTTTTCGGGAAGTTTTTTTGTTTTTACATAAAAAGTACAAGACTAACCGCCATTACAAACATACCGATTACAATTCCGTAAGTTGATAATTTTTTTCCAGCGTATTCGTTTGCCGTCGGAATTAATTCATTGATCGAAATATAAACCATCATCCCTGCGACGCTCGCGAAAATTGCCCCGAAAATTGATTCATCAAAAAATTGTAACAATACAAAATAGCCAATTAATGCGCCAATAGGTTCTGTTAATCCTGATAAAAAAGAGTATAGAAATGCTTTTTTTCTATTTTTTGTAGCGTAATAAATAGGGATTGCAACAGCAATTCCTTCTGGAATATTATGAATGGCGATGGCAGATGCAATAGAAATTCCGTAAGTTGGATTTTCTAATGCTGACAAAAAAGTTGCTAATCCTTCAGGGAAATTATGAATTGATAAAGCTAAAGCAGAAAACAAACCTAAACGCAATAATTTCTGATCGTTTGTCTCTGTTTTATTTTCATCGCAATGATGATGAGGCAATATTTTATCGATTAAAATGATGATTAAAATTCCTGCAAAAAATCCCAATAATGTATAAGTGTAACCTAATTTTTCTCCAAAAACACTTAATAATGATAATTTAGCTTTTGTTAAAATTTCTACAAAAGAGACATAAAGCATTACACCAGCAGAAATTCCCAACATTACGCCTAAGAATTTTGGATTGAATTTTTTGTACAATAAACATAAAAGACTTCCTATTCCAGTGCTGATTCCGGCAAGAAAGGTTAAACTAAAAGCAAATATTAGCGGATTTGAAAACATTAATTTTAATAAATAAGTTAGATTAATCTAACAAATATAATCTTTTCATTGTTTTGAACCAAGATAAATTAAGAAACCAACAAATTTCAATGTAATTTATCAGTTGTTGTAAATTATGAAAAGGATAAACTTATTTTTGTTGTATTAGTTTTTATTCAGATGGAACTTTTAGACGAAAATATTCAAAGCGATGTGTATCGCTCAATGCTCGAAATGATTGCCAAATTGGGACTTTCGAGTTATTCTACCACAATAATGACAACAATTGTTCTATCAATTTTGTTAGTTATTATATTGTATGCGATCGATTTTTTATTGCGAAAAGTGCTATTACTTGTTTTAACAAACTTTATTGCAAAAAGTAAAACAAAGATTGACGATTTATTAATCAAGAACAGGGTTTTACAATTCGCAACACATATTGTTCCTGTAATTGTCGCCAAAGAATCGATCCCACTTATCTTTAAAGGATTTCCGAATTGGATCAAAATTGCGATGCAAATTACAGATGTTGCGTTGGTAATTGCGGTTGGATTGTTGTTTAATGCAATTTTTAAATCGTTCAGGGATTTTCTTCGAGGTAATAAATCTTTTTCGGATAAACCAATTGATAGTTATCTGCAAGTGATGAATATTTTAGTTTTCTTTGTTTGCGGAATTCTAATTTTTTCGATTGCGACAGGAAAATCGCCTATTACATTTTTGGTTTCTTTGGGAGCGGCTTCGGCGGTTTTGATGTTGGTTTTTAAAGATTCGATATTAGGTTTTGTGGCAAGTATTCAGGTTTCGATGAATGATATGGTGCGCGTGGGTGATTGGATTGAGATGACAAAATATGGCGCAGACGGAAATGTTACCGAGATTAATTTAGGAACGGTAAAAGTTCAGAATTTTGATAAAACAATTACAACAATTCCGACGTATGCATTAGTTTCAGATTCGTTTCGTAATTATCGCGGTATGCAAAATGCTGGTGGACGCCGCATTAAACGTTCGATAAATATTAAAATGAATTCGATTCGATTTTTGACAGAAGAAGAAATTGAAGAATTGAAAAAAATCCGCATGTTACACGATTTTATTGTGGATAGAACGAACGAAATCAATCAATATAATGTATCGAATAAAGTTGATCCAACGATTTTAGCGAACAGAAGACGAATGACGAATATTGGTCTTTTTCGACAATATATCAAGACATATACCTATAATAGCCCAAAAATCAGAACAGATTTGATGTTCGAGGTTCGACAACTTCAACCAACCGAACACGGTTTGCCAATTGAGTTATTTATGTTTACGAATACAACAGTTTGGAACGAATATGAAGTGATTATGGCTGATATTTTCGATCATATTATTGCGGTTGTTCCATATTTCCATTTAGAAATTTTCGAGTTACCTTCTTCGGATGATATGCGTGTCATTGCTGAAGCATTGAGAAGAAATAATTAACAAAGAAGTTGAACATTACTGTTCAGCTTCTTTGTTTTCGCTCGGTTTTTCCATCAAATTAACCATCAAATTTTTTAGTTTTTGATACATAAAAGAAGTCAATAAGATTAAAATTCCTAAAACAATAAAAGATATTATTCTGAAAATGTTGCTCATTTCCCAAACATCCACAAAATATAATTTTAGAATAATCAATCCAAATAATATAATTCCAACAATAGGAAAACCTTTCAGTTGTTTTCTCAATCCGAAATAAATCAATACAAATCCTAAAACTGCCCAAATAATTGGCAATAATATCATTCGGAAAATATCGGCTTGATGTGAAAAATTAGATGAAGTTTCATCAAGTGTTATCAACATAAAACCATTGTATTTCTCAAAACTAATCACATAAACCAACACAAGCATGCTGATGATTTGTTTTGCTTTGGAGCTTTGGAAATCGCTACTTTTTACAACTAAATAAATAATGTAAGCTGTCGGAATGAGATAACTCAAATAAAGAAAATAACTACCGATGTTGTAATTTATTTTGCTTGGTAACAACGGAATTTCGGCAAACATTGGTAAAAATAGAATGCAGAAAGCTGCTGAAATTTGTAAAATAAGTTGCAAGGCATTTCCTAAATTTAGTTTTTCGCGTAGCGCTAAAACAAATGCAATAAAGAATAATGTATAAATCAATACATAACTTACAATCATCATAAAGTTGAAATAAGGTTCGATTTGGTAAATTAATTCAAACAAAATTCCTGTGTACATCAATAAAAGCGATGTTGAGATGAAGATAAATTTGGAATGATTGAGTTTGAAACCTAGAAATTGTTCTTCGGTTTCGAAATCTTTCATCAAATATATATTCGCAATAGAACAAATTAATGCAATAAAACTTGTGATGAAAACGTGATTGAAAATTACGACTAAATGTTTTTCAGTATCAATATAATCAAACCAATTGACGCATAAAGCAATCAATAAAAAAGGAAACATGGCAATGAAAAAGACTTTGAAAATGTTTTCTTTACTTTTTTTCCAAAGAAACAGTAATAAAGTTGATTCAATCGCGAAACAAATCGAGACGACATTTGCTTTAAATTGTAAGGCAATTGCAGTTGTGATAAGCGCAATACTCAAACCGATTAAGGTATTTTGTAATAAATTATTTTTAGATGTTTTGTAGATGTAAAATGCACCGAAAGCGTTTATCAATCCAAATATGAAAGCCATTAAACCATTATTATTTCCAACAATAAAATAATAAACCGAAGAAATTAAAATGGTTGATAAAATGGTATTGAAAATTAGTAAAAGGCAATTCCAAACCGAAAATTCTCCTTTTTTGATGTAGTTAATTAAACTTGTAATAGTGAAAATAACGTAAAGCAAGCCAAAGAAAAGATATTGCGTTGAGGTTTTAGAATTGTCGATCCAAGCGATACTATATATAAAGGTAAAGCCAAATGCGATAAACGAAATAACTTGCCAATCTTTTCGCCAAGCCATGTACAGCATACTCAAGTTTAGAATCGTTAAATAACCAAACAGAAATACAAAATTGCTTTCGCCTGTACTAATCATCAATGGAGCGGTAAAACCACCAATAATCGAAAAAATGGCTAAAACTTGTCGATTATATAACATTGCCATCACGATAGAGAAAATCGTTACAATTGTTAATAATCCAAAAGTGGTATTCTGAGAAAGTAAATGATATTCTCGGAAGGCGATGGTTAAGGTGAAATATAAAACGGTTAATCCGCCACCGATTAAGATGGAAGAAAAGAATTCAAAATTTTTCCGAATAAAATGAGCAATTCCAATAATTCCTAAACCAACTCCAATTCCAATCATTACTCGGAAAGTTTCGTTGATCCAATTTTGATCAATTGCATATTTTACGAAATAAGCAATTCCCAGAACTAAGGTTACAATTCCGAAAATCGTCAAGAAATTGTCTTTGATAAATGCAATTGCATTGTTGAGATTTTTATCAAAACTGCTTTCAGTTGTTTGTCTTGGTGGAATTTCGTCAAAAATACGTTTTGGCGTTTCGATTTTATGATAGGAAACAACTTCTGGTTGAGGTTCAATTTTTTTCTCTTCAACTATTTTAGGTTGCTCAATAATTGGTTTTGATTCAGTTTTAATTTCTTTTGCATCCAATTGCTCTTGTAAATGCTTTAGCTTAGTTTCTTGATAATCAATTTGTTTTTTTAGTTTCGAAACTTTATTAAACAAAATAACAATCAATACGAATATAATAATGGCAATTAAAAATTCCATAAAGTGTTTTTTAGGTAAATTGAAGTTAAGCTTTTTTTCAGAAAGCCTAAAATTTTGTTTTGCATATACCAAAATCATTCTGTTTTCGTTATTCTACAAAATCTTTATTTTTGCTAAATGTTTAAAAAGCTAAGTACATTATTGTTTATCGCGCTATCGACTTCGATTTTTGCGCAAGATGGAACGCGTGTTTACGAGTTTTTGAACATTACAACTTCTCCACGTCAAGCGGCTTTGGGAGGAAATGCAGCAACTTCTTGGGATGCTGACCCCAATTCTGCTTTATGGAATCCGGCCTTGATGAACCGAGAAATGCATGGTCAATTTGGAATCAATTACGTCAATTATATTGCGGATGTAGATTTCGGAACATTTTCGACGGTTTATGAAATCGATCAAGAAAATTTTGTTTCTGTTCATGGTCAATATGTTGATTACGGAAAATTAATTGGAACTGACGAAAATGGAAATGTGACAGGGAATTTCAAAGCAAATGATGCCGCAATTACAGTTGGTTATGCACGTGTTTTGGGCGATTATTGGACAGTTGGAGCAAATTTAAAATACATCAATTCTACTATCGAATCATATAAATCTTCGGCAATTGCTGGAGATGTTGGTCTTTCGTACCACGATTTTGATAAAAATATCAATGTTTCGCTGGTTGTGCGTAATATCGGTCAACAAATTCAAACGTATAATGGCAAAAAAGAAGATATGCCAACGCAAGTTAATTTGGGAATTTCGCATCGATTAGAACATGTTCCGTTAGAATTTACGTTTTCTTTGCACGATTTGCAGAAGTTTGATATTTCTCAACCTTATAATAAAAACGGACAGGAAGTTTCTGCTGGAAGAAAAATGATTGATCATATTTCGGTTGGAGCAGAGCTATTTCCAGAATCTGACTTTAATATGCGTTTAGGTTATAATTTCAAACGTGGAAATGAATTAGCAGCCGAAGGAATTCGCTCTTTATCTGGTTTAACGTATGGTTTTGGAATCCGTATAAATGCTTTTCGATTCGAGTTTAGTCATGCGAATTACCACAAATCTGGAGGTTCTAATCACTTTGGTTTGATTCTCAATTTAGACCGAATTATTCAAGGTCGAGATTATTGGAGAAGTAATCCTTGGTTATAAAAACTTTTCAAACAACTATAAAATCTTATCTTTGTCTTCAATTCTATATAGATGAAAGAAAATTTAATTATTGCAATCGACGGATATTCTTCTACAGGAAAAAGTTCGATGTCAAAAATTATTGCAAGAAATCTTGGTTATACACATATTGACAGTGGCGCAATGTATCGCGCTGTGACTTTGTATGCATTTCAACATCAGTATATTGTCGATAATAAAATTGATGAGCAAGCATTAATAATCAATTTATCTGACATTAAGATAGAATTTAAACAAGATCTTATAACTCAAAAGAATCTTACCTTTTTGAATGGTGAAAATGTAGAAGCTGATATTCGTACGATGGAAGTTTCTAAAATGGTTAGTCCAATTTCTGAGATTCCTGCTGTTCGCGATTATTGTGTAGCGCTTCAACAGCAAATGGGAGAAAAAGGAGGTATTGTGATGGATGGTCGCGATATTGGGACAACAGTTTTTCCAAATGCAGATATCAAAATTTTTGTTACAGCTTCACCAGAAGTTCGTGCGCAACGTCGCTTTTTAGAATATCAACAACAAGGGAAAAATATTCCATTAGATGAGGTTCTAAAAAATGTGAACGAAAGAGATTATATCGATTCTCATCGCGAATATTCACCACTTCGTAAAGCAGATGATGCAATAGAAGTTGATAATTCGAACATGAATTTAGAAGAAACGGTGAATAAAGTGATGGAGATTATCAATTCTAAAAAATAGAATCCTCTGTTGCGGTTGTAAATTCTTCCAGAAATTTCATTCCTCGGTAGGAGTTTCCTTTTAAGTTTAATTTAGGACTCCAAACTGAAACAATGTAATATTTGGGCATAATTGCAACAATTCCTCCGCCAACACCACTTTTTCCAGGTAATCCAACACGAAAAGCAAATTCACCAGATTCATCATAGAAACCGCAAGTTTGCATAATAGCGTTGATTCGTTTTGTTTGACTAATGTTTAAAACTTGATAATCATCAAATAAGTTTTTTCCTTTATTAGCCAAAAAAGAAAAAGTTTTACTCAACTCCATACACGACATTTCAATCGAGCAGATATAAACATACAAATCCAGAACATCTTCTGGAGAATTATGAATGTTGCCCAACGATTTTATAAAATTTGTCAAAGCTGTATTACGATAAGCGGTAGAAAACTCACTTTTTGCAATTTTATCAGAATATTGAATAGAATAATTACCAGAAACCTTTTTGATAAAATTTAAAAAATATGCTTTCGGATTATCGCAAATACCAATTAAGATGTCGCAAACTACTAAAGCGCCCGAATTGATAAATGGATTTCTAGGAATTCCTTTGTCAGTTTCTAATTGCAATAATGAATTAAATGGCGTTCCCGAAGGTTCTACATCAACTCTTTCCCAAATTTTCTCGCCAATTTCTCTATAAACTAAAGCCAAAAGCAATACTTTTGAAATACTTTGAATCGAGAATTTTTCTTCACAATTACCAAATCCAAACTGAAGTTGATCCGTAAACAATAAAGAAACTCCAAATTTCTCACCGTCTATTTTAGATAATTCAGGTATATAGTTAGCTGTTTCTCCCAAATTTTCTTCTTCAATTACTTTTAGGTAAATGTTATTTATTATCTCAAAATATTCTTTTTCTTTCGAAATCATCGCGCATATTATATATAGTATGAATGTAAATCTATTTTACATGTTAAACAAAATTAAAAATTTATTTATTTTTTTGAATAAACCATTT
>NZ_JAOCHX010000038.1:0-28454 GCF_029843245.1 Empedobacter sp. GD03739
TTTATTTTCTCAAATTACGGTTTCACGTAAAAATAATTCAATTTCTCATTTTATTTTTGTTAAAATTAATTGAATGAGCAATTTATCCGTACAAATCGCTTTAGATTTTGTGGAATGTACAAAGGAACAAAAAGAAAGATTTTTGTTGCATTTAGAAGATTTAAATTGGAAACCATTAAATCCAAATAAATTGTGGATTGCTGAATTTGATAATTCTGAAAATAAAGAAAATAGACTAAAAAATATAGAACAAGAAATCATCAATGCAAAAAAAATATCAAAGCTCTATGAGTTAGATTATGCGATAATTGCAGATGAGGAAATCTATTTTAACCAATTAACTTAAACATTAAGCGATTGCTTTCTAAACTTAAATTACAACAAGCGTTATTGCACATTTAATAGATGAGTTTTAACGCTTTTTTATTTGTTAATAATTTCTTAAATTCAAATCGATTTTAAATCAATAAAATTAGAATTATGCGAGTGATTTTACAGCGTGTGCAACATGCTTCTGTAATGGTAGATGGAGAAATAACAGGAAAAATTGAAAGCGGAATTTTGGCCTTGGTTGGTTTTGAACCTGATGATACGAAGGAAGATTTTGAATGGATTTCGAAAAAAATAATTAAACTCCGAATTTTCAATGATGAAAATGATGTGATGAATTTGGATGTACAGCAAACAAATGGAGATATTTTGGTTGTGTCTCAATTTACGTTGCATGCGTCTACGAAAAAAGGAAATCGTCCGTCATATATCAAAGCGTCAAAACCGGACATAGCAAACGTACAATATGAAACATTTTTGAACGTTTTAGAATCAAATTTCAAGCCTGTACAAAGAGGAATTTTTGGTGCAGATATGAAAGTCGAATTATTGAATGATGGTCCTGTAACTATTTTTATCGATTCAAAAAATAAAGAATAACTTGATTAACAGATATTGAATGAAACAAACTCTACTTTTTTCAACTTTTTTTATTAGTTCATTTTCTTTTGCGCAAAACTATGCAGTCGATCAAATTCCAGCCGATTTGATAAAAGATGCTTATGCTGTTGTACGAAAAAATGAAGAAAAAATAGAACTTCTAAAAGTTGATGAATTAAAATATACGGAAGACGTTGTCGTAACGGTTTTGAGTAAAGCGGGCGATAATTATGTTGGTGCGCAAGCGAATTATGATGCAAATACAAAAATTGACTTATTCGAGGCAACTTTGTATGATGCAAATGGAAAAGAAATTAAAAAATTCAAGACCAAAGATTTTGGTGACCAAAGTTATGTAACAGGTGGACAAATGTACACGGATGATCGTATAAAATATTTGAATTACACACCAACAAATTATCCTTACACGATACATTATAAAATTGTTACAACGAACAAAAATACACTTTGGATTCCGCGTTGGTCACCTATACGAGCAGCGAATTTATCAATCGAAAAATCGTCTTATCAATTTGTAAATAAAACATCTTCAACTATTCGATTGAAAGAAGATAATTTTAAAGGTTTTGACATTGCAAAAACAGGAGATAACAATAATTTGAGCTATTCATTAAACAATGTTTTGGCATTTAATGAAGAAGATCAAATGGTTGGAAGTCAAAAAATATTTCCTCGCGCTATTTTAGCTTCAAATCAAATTAATATCGATGGTGTTAAAGGAAATTTTGACAATTGGAATGATTACGGAAAATGGACTTTTGATAATTTAATTCGTTCAAAATTAGATTTTACTCCATCTCAAAAATCAACTTTTCAAAATATGGTAAAAGATGCAAAATCGGACGAAGAAAAAGTTCAGATTTTGTACAAATATTTGCAAAATAAAGTTCGATATATTGGCGTACAACTGGGAATTGGAGGACTTTCGCCTTTTCCAAATTCTTATGTTGAGAGCAAAAGTTATGGCGATTGCAAAGCCTTATCTAATTATATGATTGGAATGTTAGATGCAGTGAATATCAAATCGTATCACACCATATTATTTGCTGGAAATCCAATTGATATTGATGAACAAATGATGTATCAACAAGGAAATCACATGATTGTTTATATACCTCTAAATGGAAAAGATATTTGGTTAGAAGCAACAAGTCAAACAGCTCCTTATAATTATTTAGGTGATTTTGCAGGAAATAGAAAAGTATTAATTGTTGATGAAAAAGGCGGAAAAATTATTCCTTCACAACAATTCAAAACAGAAGATAATCAATTATTCGTCAATGGAAATGCAACACTTTTAGCAGATGGGACATTAAATTTTGATTTTTCTGAAACTTCCAAAGGTTTGCTTTATGAGAATTTTGCAAGATTTAATCAATTAAGCGAGAAAGAACTTGATGTTCGTTTAAAAAATCGATTTTCTTACTTACAAGGAATATCATTCAAAAAGAAAGAATTTAATAATGATTGGAAAAATGCTGTTTTCACTTCAAATTTCGAGTTTTCAGCACCAAATTATGCTAAAATTCAAGGAAATAACATCATTCTGAATATTATTCCAGTGAATAAAGAAGAGACTTCTGTCAAAAAAATGAAAGATAGAAAGTTTGATTTCAACATCGAGACAGGATATGTTGACGAAGTTTCGTATACATTGACACTTCCTTCTGGTTATAAATTACCACAAAAATTTGATGCTATAATTGTGAAATCAGCTTTTGGTGAATATCAATTAGAAATCAATCCAAAAGAAAATAATGCATTCGAAATAAAACGTATTTACAAACAATTTTCAGGAACTTTCTCAAAAGAAAAATACAACGAATATGTAGAATTTAGAAGACAAATTTCGGGTTACGACAACACAAAACTACTTTTAGAAAAATTATAACACTAATATGAAAACAATATTTACGATTGTTGCGACAGTTGCAACTGTTTCGAGTTTTGCACAAGATGTAAAATTTGGAAAACTATCTAAACAAGATTTCGAGAAAACAAAAAGTACAATTCAAGCTGATGCTCCAGCAGAAGTTTTATATGCTGACGGAAATTATAAAGTTAGTTTTAATACCAATCAAGGCGGTGTTGAGCAAACAAAAAAAGTTTTTTATAGAGTAATTGTATTTGATAAAGATAAAACACCAGATGATGTTTTGAAAGTTGAAATTCCTCTTTACAAAAGTTCAGGATCGGATCAAGATAAATTAATTTCATTAAAAGCGGTTACTTATAACCTTGAAAACGGAAAAATTGTTGAACAAAAAGTCGAGAAAAAAGATATTTTTTTAGATAAAGTTCATCGTTTTATGGATAAACAAACGTTTACTTTTCCAAATGTAAAAAATGGATCAATCTTAGAATATACGTACGAAATTATTTCTCCATTTTATGGAAGTACGGATACCTGGTATTTTCAACAATCAATTCCTGTAGTTGCGAGTAATTTGACGATGCAAAATCAAGAACATTTTAATTATCAACAAGATTTGAGAGGTGCATTTGCTCCAAAATTAACAAAAAATTCTAAAGATGATACTTTTTCAACTACTTCTTTTGGAAACAGAGGTGTTTCATCTTTTGGGGGAAATATGGGAAATCAAGGCGCGACATCAAGTAACCACAAATTAAAAATTGACACGCAAACCTATTCATTAACTAATTTACCTTCTTATTCTCGCGAAGCTTATGTGCTTAATCCAAGAAATATGCTAGCAAGTATTCAGTTTGAGTTGGCTTCTTTTGTTGCTCCTGGTAGAACTTCAGAAAATTTTTCTACAACATGGGAACGTATTGGTAAAGATTTGATGGATCATGAAGAGTTTGGTCGACAATTAAATGGGAATAATTTTTTAGATGAAACTGTAAACGCTACAATTGTTGGAAAATCTACAAATATTGAAAAAGCTCAAGCAATTTACAATTATGTAAAAAACAACATGGCTTGGAATGATTATTTAGGTCAATATACAGATAAAGGAATCCGAAAAGCATTTAACGAAAAATCTGGAAATTCAGCGGATATCAATCTTATGTTAACAGCTATGTTGCGTAAAGCCGGATTAGACGCAAATCCAATTGTTTTGAGTACGTTGCAAAATGGTTTAATCAATTATTCGTTTCCTTCACGTAGCAAATTGAATTATGTAATTGTTGGAGCAACAATAGATAATGAATTTTATTTAATGGATGCAACTGATAAAAATGCTCAAATTAATTTATTACCAATTCGAGCAATTAACGATCGTGGATTTATGGTAAATGACAAAGGAATAAAAGAAGTTCCTCTTCGTAATTCGGTTATGACCAATGATAAAATATCAATTACGGCAGATTTAAAAGCAGACGGAACATTAACTGGAATTTTTTCGAATGTTCGCGATAATTATTTTTATATGTTTGACAAAAGTGAAATCGCAGATGATCCAAAAGCGTTCGAAAAAGAATTTATAGAAGATTATAATTTTGAAATTTCAGAATTTAAAACACAAGACAACAAACAAAATGTAATTCGTCATCAATTCAAATTTGATGATATTAAAGTAGATGTGGCTGGAAATAAAATATTATTCAATCCATTTTTATTTGTTGCGAATACAAAACATAATTTAAATCTAGATCAACGTAATTATAACATTGAGTTTGGAGCACCAACTACGAATACAAATACAGTTAAAATTAAAATTCCAGAAGGTTACAAAGTAGAATCTCTGCCTACAGAAAAGCAATTTACAATGCCTGATCAAGCTGGTGGTTATGCATATAAAGTAATTGAGAAAGATGGTTTTATTGTCGCTCAAGCTCAAAAAGTCATTCCATATAGTATTTTGCCTGCGCAATACTACAAACCATTGAAAGAATTTTTAACAAATATTATTAATGCAGAAAGTCAGCAAGTGATTTTGGTGAAACAATAAAAAATATTCTAAACATCGAATAAAGCCAACTCCAAATACGAGTTGGCTTTTTATTTTTGTACCTTTAACTTTTAAAATTTAAAATAAGATGAGCCTTAAACAAGCACAAACAGACGTTGATAATTGGATAAAAGAACATGGTGTTCGTTATTTTAACGAATTAACAAATATGGCACAACTAACCGAAGAAGTAGGAGAAGTTGCACGTATTATTGCACGTCGTTACGGTGAACAATCGGAGAAAGAATCAGACAAAAACAAAGATCTTGGCGAAGAATTGGCAGATGTTATTTTTGTAGCGCTTTGTTTGGCGAATCAAACAGGTGTTGATTTAGAATCAGCTTTTTACAAAAAATTAGATTACAAAACAAAACGTGACCACGATCGTCATCAAAATAATGATAAATTAAAATAAATATGATTGAAATTTCTGCTCTAAAATCTCCGATAAACAATCAATTAGCCATCACAGGTTCTAAAAGCGAAAGCAATCGTTTGTTGTTATTAAGTCAATTATTTGAGAATGTTTTGACATTAGAAAATGTTTCAAATTCAGAAGATTCTCAATTAATGCAAAAAGCGTTAGCGAACAAAAGTGATTTAGTTGATATTCACCACGCGGGAACTGCCATGCGATTTTTAACGGCTTATTTTTCTATTCAAGATGGACGAAAAATAACGTTGACAGGTTCTGAAAGAATGAAACAACGTCCAATAAAAGTTTTGGTTGATGCCTTGAATGAGCTGGGTGCAGAAATTTCGTATCAAGAAAACGAAGGTTATCCACCTTTATCGATTGTTGGAAAAAAAATAACGAAAGATTCTATTACAATCCCTTCTAACATTAGTTCTCAATATATCTCTGCTTTATGTTTGATTGGAACGAAATTAGAAAATGGATTAACGATTAATTTGGATGGAAAAATTATTTCTATTCCTTATATTCAAATGACAATTCAATTATTGAATAAAGTTGGAATTAATGCAATTTTCGAAGGAAATACAATCAAAATTCCTTTTACTGAAAACATCAAAGCTAAAACTTTACAAGTAGAATCTGATTGGAGTTCAGCTTCATATTATTATAGTTTGATTGCTTTATCGCAGAATTCTGAAATTAAAATCTCAACTTATTTCGAAGATTCTTTACAAGGAGATTCAGCTTTGCAACATATTTATGCAGAAAATTTTGGTGTAATTTCAACTTTTGAAAATGGAGTTTTAACATTGAAAAATGAAGATAATTTCATACCAAAATCTATCATCGAATTAAATTTAATCAATACTCCAGATATTGCACAGACAATTGCTGCAACTTGTGTGGGATTGAAAACAAAATGTCATTTAACTGGTTTAGAAACACTAAAAATCAAGGAAACCGACCGTTTAATCGCACTTAAAAATGAGTTGGAAAAATTTGGAGCAATTATAACAATTACAAACGATTCATTAACGATAGAAGGTTATAATAATTTTGAAAAAACGCCTACTTTAGCAACATATAACGACCACAGAATGGCAATGTGTATGGCGCCTTTGTCGCAAATTTACCCAATTCGAATTGAGAATGAAATGGTCGTAGAAAAATCTTATCCAACATTTTGGGAAGACTGGAAACAATTAGGTTTTGAAATTAAATCGATTTAAAATATAACAAAAAAATCCGCTTAAAAGCGGATTTTTTTTAGTTTGTATATACTTCATTTATTCAAAATTCTGCATATTTACCAAATTGGCATAAACACCTTTTTTCTCAATAAGTGAATGATGATTTCCTTGTTCAATAATTTTACCTGCTTCCATTACTACAATTTTATCCGCATTCTGAATTGTTGATAAACGGTGCGCAATAACCAAAGAAGTACGATTTTGCATCATATTATTCAAGGCAACTTGT
This sequence comes from Empedobacter sp. GD03739, assembly GCF_029843245.1. Taxonomy (NCBI): domain Bacteria; kingdom Pseudomonadati; phylum Bacteroidota; class Flavobacteriia; order Flavobacteriales; family Weeksellaceae; genus Empedobacter; species Empedobacter sp. GD03739. The sequence goes on from NZ_JAOCHX010000038.1 coordinate 6,766, forward strand.
ACCAATTTTTCAGATTTCGTATCCAAAGCAGAAGTTGCTTCATCCAAAACCATAATCGGTGGATTTTTATAAACCGCACGCGCAATACTTAAACGTTGTTTTTGTCCACCAGAAAGCTTGCTACCTCCCTCTCCTACTGACTCTTGATATTTTTCTGGCATTTTTACAATAAACTCTTCCGCATTTGCAATTTGCGCAGCATATTCTACTTTTTCCAAATTTGGAGATTTATCACCTAATGAAATATTATTAAAAATTGTATCATTAAACAAAATAGAATCTTGCGTAACCAAACCAAATAACAAGCGATAATCATTTAATTTTATATGTTTGATATCAATTCCATCAATCAAAATTTGACCTGATTTCACATCCCAAAAACGAGTAATTAAATTCGCCAAAGTCGATTTTCCAGAACCAGATTGCCCAACTAAAGCAACGGTTTCTCCTTTATTAATTGTTAAATTAAAATTCTCGATCACATTATGTTTTCCATAAGCAAATGTGACATTTCTAAACTCAATTTTATCTTCAAACGCATCAATTCCTTTAGCATCTGGAACATCTTTTATCGAAACATCAGCATCCAAAACTTCAAAAATTCTCTTTGCAGAAACTTCTCCTTTTTGTACATCTGATAATGCTTTCGAAAAACGTTTAATCGGATCTAATAATGTATAAAATGTTGCGATATAAAAAATAAATTGTGACCCTGTTAAACCATTTCCTTCTAACGATAATTTACCACCAAAAAAAACAATTAATCCAATTGTAACAGCACCTAAAAATTCACTTGTTGGTGAAGCCAAAGCACGTTTTTTCATTACTTTTTGAAGATATTTACGATAACGATTAATCGATTTATCAAAACGTCCTTTTACTTGATCTTCTGCGTTAAAAATTTTGATAATCTTAAGCGAAGAAAGTGTCTCGTCTACATAAGTAATAATGTTAGATAATTCGTCTTGCGCATGAGCAGCAGCTTTTTTCAGACTTTTTCCAATCAACGAAATAATTGTTCCCATAATCGGAAAAACCAAAATAGCGAAAATTGTTAATTGATAGCTAACTGTAAATAATACTACAACGAAAACAATAATCATAATTGGCGAACGAACAATCTCTACAATTGAATTTAAGATGTTAGATTCTACTTCGTTTACATCGCTTGAAATACGATTAATCATATCTCCTTTTCGTTTTTCAGTAAAATAAGCAACTGGCAAATCAATAATTTTGTTATGAATATCAACACGTAAATCACGTGTCACACCCGAACGTAAGTCTACCAAACAAGTTTCTGAAAGAAAACTGAAAATATTTCGAAATAAAAATGCAATAATAAATATCACACACGAAATCGCTAACACATAAACTGGTCCTTGAGTTTGAGAAAGCTCATTCATATAATAAGCTGAATAATCTGAAAAAAATTGTTTCAGATTACCCAAATCACCAGAATAAATAGGTTTTGCGATAACTCCAGGTGATTTTTCACCAAACAAAACACTCAAAATTGGCATCATAAAAGCCAATGCAATTACATTGAAAAGTGCATAGAGTAAATTGAATATAATCGCTGTAACAAACGAAGTTCTATATGGTTTTGCGTACGAGAACGCTCTTTTAGTTAAACTCATTGATGTATTTTAGAAAATCAAAACCTTAGTTTTGAAGTTACAAATTTACGTAAAAAAAATAATGACTATTCTTTTAGAAATAGTCATTATAGAGTAAAATTTTGTGGGTTTGATTACTCAGAGTAACCTTTTCGTTTTTGTTTTGATTTTTATTTAACTCGTTGCCAAGTTTGCGTTCTTCCTACAAGAGAAATCCCGATAAAACCTCTTACGTCTAATTTATCATTTCCGTTAAGAGACATTTTTGCTTTGTATTCCTTTCCACTATTAGGATCAATGATTTTTCCACCATTCCATTCTTTTCCATCTTTTTTAAGACCAGAAAGAATTTGCATTCCTAAAATTGGTTTATTTTTTAATGCTCCTGAACAATCTGTACATTTTGCATCTTCTTTTCCTTTCGTTAAAATCTTAGTGACTTTACCATAAAGTTTTCCATCTTTCTCGAAAATCTCTACGTAAGACTTCGCCTGTTTTGTCTCATCATCAATTGTTTTCCAAGTTCCTATTGGTGATTGCGCATACATTAAAGATGTCAACATAAAGAATAATCCGAATAAAATTGATTTTTTCATATTTTTATCCTTTAAAATTTATTTCACTAAAATAACTATTTTTTAGTGTAAATAAAACACTACGCTTTATTTTTTATAAAAATAATCTCTTTTAAACATAAAAATTCATTTATAACATTAATTATCAATCATTTAATTCAATAAATAATTTTAAATAAATAAACATATATTTTATTCATAAAAGTCAAAACAGTGTATTATTATGCTTACATAGCAATAATAAAAGAGAAAGCATTTTTATGGTTTTTGTCATTTTTTCGACAATTTCTTCTTCAAGAATAAAAAAATGAATACATTTGTCTACTATTTTTATAGAGTTTATAGATTGAAGAATGAATCAGCTTACGAAATACAGTTTACCATTTAGAAAACAAGAAGTAGAACCGTTAATAGAATCCATTATTTATGATGAGATTTTTCAACAACCAAATCCTTTGTACAAGAAAGAAGATTTACTCAATCAATTCAATTCTCTCTTGTTAAAAATTGTTCCTGAGGAGAAATCGAATCAAATTAGTTTATATTTTTTTGAACAATTTGCACAACTTAGACAAGAATTAGAGGAACTAATTTTTGTTTTTTATGCAAATGATCCTGCATCTAAATCGGAAATTGAAATCATTTTAGCCTATCCTGGTTTTTTTGCAATTGCAATTCATCGTTTAGCACATATTCTCTACAATTTAAATACGCCTATTCTTCCTCGTTTTTTTTCCGAATATGCACATTCTAAAACTGGAATTGATATTCATCCTGGTGCTTCAATTGGAAAAAACTTTTATATCGATCATGGTACAGGAATTGTCATTGGAGAAACAACATTGATTGGTGATAATGTGAAAATTTACCAAGGCGTAACATTAGGAGCGTTTTATGTTTCGAAGAATTTGGCTAATAAAAAACGTCATCCAACAATAGAAAATAATGTCACAATTTATGCTGGAGCAACTATTTTGGGAGGAACAACAATTATTGGAAAAAATTCTGTAGTCGGCGGAAATGTTTGGATTACAGAAAGTATAGAAGAAGATTCTGTTGTCTATCAAGAGAATCAACCACAAATAAAAAAACAAAAAAAAGAACAACATATCAATTATATCATCTAAAACCTTACAACAATGATTTACAATAATGTATTAGAAACCATAGGAAATACACCAATTATTAAACTGAATAAATTATTTCCTAACCATAACGTTTATATTAAAGTAGAAAAACAAAATCCGGGTGGATCAATAAAAGATCGTATTGCTTTGGCAATGATTGAAGATGCTGAAAAAGCTGGAATTTTAAAACCTGGAGGAACAATTATAGAACCTACTTCGGGTAATACAGGAATTGGCTTATCATTTGTTGCGGCTGTAAAAGGTTACAAAATGATTATCACAATGCCAGAATCGATGTCAATTGAACGTCGTAAAATTATGGAAGCTTATGGTGCTGAATTTGTTTTAACTCCAAAAGAATTAGGAATGAAAGGCGCTATTGCAAAAGCACAAGAATTAGCCGAAACAATAGAAGGCGCTTGGGTTCCGCAACAATTTGAGAATAATTCGAATCCGACAGTCCATTACAATACAACAGCAAAAGAAATCCTTGAAGATTTTCCACAAGGAGTTGATTATTTAATTACAGGAGTTGGAACAGGCGGACATCTTTCTGGAATTGGAAAAGCATTAAAAGAAGTTAACTCTTCAACAAAAGTTATCGCTGTAGAACCAACAGATTCTCCTGTCATTTCAGGAGGAAATCCTGGTCCACACGCGATTCAAGGAATTGGAGCAGGATTTATTCCTACTAATTTAGATACTTCAATCGTTGATTCTTCTACTCAGATTACAAAAGAAGAAGCATTTGAATTTGCAAAAAAAGTGGCTAAAGTAGAAGGTATATTTGTCGGAATTTCTACAGGTGCTTCATTGGCTGCAGTTGCTAAAACTTTGAATGAAGTAGACAAAAACACGAAAATATTAACTGTCAACTACGATACTGGCGAACGCTATTTATCAGTAGAAGGTTTATTTTAAATACTATAAAAATTTTTAAACGAAAGGAGATATTGACAAAATGTCTCCTTTTTTTATTCAACAAAGTCAAAAAGTCAGTTTTTAGGTTTTATTTCTACTTTGGAATTTTTTTTGATGAAATACACCAAACAAAACCAATATAAAAAACTAAAAACCAATGGATTTTAATCAATTTACAATAAAGGGTCGTGAAGCGATTCAAGCAGCGCAGCAAATTGCAGTTGCACAAAAAAATCAAGCAATAGAACCAGCTCATATTTTAGGTGGAATGATAGATGTTGATGAAAACGTGTTATCATTAATCTTAGAAAAACAAGGTGTAAAAATGGATATGTTGAAACCTGAGTTGGATTTAGAAATCAATAAATATCCAAAAATAGAAGGTCAACAAGGAAATCATCTTTCCAATTCATCTAACCAAATTTTGCAATCTGCACAAGAAATTGCAAAAGAGATGAACGATGATTTTATCACCTTAGAGCATTTATTATTAGGTATAATCAAGAATGTATCGCCTGTAAGTCAGTTATTAAAAAATAGAGGTGTAACATTCGACAACACAAAAAAATTAGTAACAGAATTGAGAAACGGAGAAAGAGTAACTTCTGAAAACGCGGAAGGAACATATAATTCATTAAACAAATACGCTAAAAACTTAACAGATTTAGCAAAAGAAGGAAAATTAGATCCTGTAATTGGACGTGATGAAGAAATTCGTCGTGTTTTACAAATTCTATCACGTCGTACAAAAAATAACCCAATCCTTATTGGTGAACCAGGTGTTGGTAAAACCGCTATAGCAGAAGGTTTAGCACATCGTATCATCAATGGAGATGTTCCTGAAAATCTTTTGAATAAACAAATTTTTTCATTGGACATGGGAGCTTTGGTTGCTGGTGCAAAATACAAAGGTGAGTTCGAAGAGCGTTTGAAAGCCGTTGTGAAAGAAGTAACCGCTTCGAATGGAGAAATAATTTTGTTCATCGATGAGATTCACACGCTTGTTGGTGCTGGCGGCGGCGGAGAAGGTGCAATGGATGCTGCAAACATCCTAAAACCTGCTTTGGCTCGTGGCGAATTACGTTCGATTGGTGCTACAACTTTGAATGAATATCAAAAATATTTTGAAAAAGATAAAGCTTTAGAACGTCGTTTCCAGAAAGTAATGGTAGAAGAACCAGATGAAGAATCGGCTATTTCTATTTTGCGTGGAATCAAAGATAAATACGAGCAACACCATAAAATTGGAATTAAAGACGAAGCAATTATTGCGGCTGTAAAATTATCAACACGTTATATTACAGATCGTTTTTTACCAGATAAAGCCATCGATTTGATGGACGAAGCAGCTTCTAAGTTGAGAATGGAAATGAATTCTAAACCAGAAGATTTAGATAAATTAGATCGTAGAATTATTCAATTAGAAATCGAAATTGAAGCGATAAAACGCGAAAATGACGAGAAAAAATTGAATCTTTTAAAAGAAGAATTATCTAATCTTCAAGATGAAAGAAATCAATTGAATTCGAAATGGGAAGCGGAAAGAAATCGTGCCGATGAAGTTCAAGATTTAAGAAAATCTATCGAAAATATCAAATTCGAAATTGAGCGTGCAAAACGAGATTACGACTATGCAAAAGCTTCCAAATTAGAGTTTGAAGATTTAGTTAATGCAAAAAATAATTTAGAAGAAGCTGAACATAATCTAGAAGAAAATAAACAAAATAAACTGGTAAAAGAGTTTGTTGATGCGGATGATATTGCAGAAGTTGTATCGAAATGGACAGGAGTTCCGGCTCAGAAAATGATGCAATCTGATCGCGAAAAATTATTGAATTTAGAAAACGAATTACACAAACGTGTTTTAGGTCAAGAAGAAGCAATTATAGCAGTTTCTGATGCCATTCGTCGTTCTCGTGCAGGTCTTAGTGACGAAGGAAAACCAATCGGTTCGTTCTTATTCTTAGGTTCAACTGGTGTTGGGAAAACTGAGTTGGCAAAAGCCTTAGCCGAGTTCTTATTCGATGATGAAAATGCAATGACTCGTATCGACATGTCCGAATATCAGGAGCGTCATGCAGTTTCTCGCTTGGTTGGGGCACCTCCGGGTTACGTTGGTTACGACGAAGGTGGTCAGTTAACAGAAGCGGTTCGTCGCCGTCCTTATTCAGTTATTTTGTTGGACGAAATTGAGAAGGCACATCCAGATGTTTTCAATATTTTGTTACAAGTTTTGGATGACGGACGTTTGACAGACAACAAAGGTCGTGTGGTTAACTTTAAAAATACGATTATCATTATGACATCGAATTTTGGTTCTCATACGATTTTGGATAAATTCTCAAACATTGACGAAAATAATGTGGCACAAGTTTATGATGAAACAAAAGATGTCGTTTTTGAGGAATTGAAACAAAACTTTAGACCAGAATTTTTGAATCGTATTGATGAAATTATTTTGTTCCGTCCGTTGAGCGAAAACCAAATTTCCGGAATCGTGAATATCTATTTAAGCGGAGTTGCGAAGAAATTAGCACAACGCGATATTACATTAGATATTACGCCAGAAGCTGTCGATTATTTAGCAAGAAAAGGCTACGATCCTCAATTCGGAGCAAGACCATTGAAACGAGTTATTCAACAAGATGTATTAAATGAACTTTCAAAAGAAATTTTGAAAGGAACAATAAATGATAATGATGCGGTTTTAATCGATTATTTCGAAGAAAAACCTGGAGATAATAAATTAGTTTTCAGAACTAATCAATAAGTATTTTACGATTTTATTCATGTGTAAAAAATCCGCTCGTTGAGCGGATTTTTTTATTTCTTCTTTTTATAAAGCGGAACAGTGCTACACGCTTCACCAAACATTAACGAACTTACAATTGGTTGTAAACGTTCAATCAACTGAATATAAGCTGATTCTGGTACAGGTTTGTGAGAGCAACCTTTCACAATTATTTTTCCATCAACATAATCTTCATAAGGCAAATGATCTACAATTTCTGTGTACAAAATCGTATCCAAATCTTGTAAACTTCCATGTACAATTCGTTTCGCAATTGGCGACAAATAGGTTGCGACCAACAAATAAGCCCAAGACGGAACAATCGCATCCGCAGTACACGTTAACGCTACATATTTATCTTGATATTGTGTCCAATCATGATTTTTCAGATTTTCTCTAAAATCCTTTTCTCTAAGAATCAATTCTTCATATAACCAATCTTTCAAGTCAAAAACAACACGATCTCCATCAGGGTAATAATCCTGTAAATCAATTGTTACTAAACTACTATTGGCAACTTTATTTATAATTTCGTCTGACATTTTTCTTTGTTTGAAAGAGTAAATTTACGCAATAAAAAACATTGAAATCTACTCCACTTATAGATTTCTCCTATCTTTGTAAGAAGAAAAATGATTTCCATTGAAATACTATATCATTGCAGGTGAAGCTTCGGGCGATTTGCACGCATCGAACTTAATGAAAGAATTAAAATTAAAAGATCCACAAGCTGAATTCAGATTTTGGGGAGGAGATTTGATGCAAACGCAAGGCGGAACTTTGGTCAAACATTACAGAGATTTGGCGTTTATGGGTTTTGCTGAAGTTGTAATGAATTTGAGAACGATTTTAGGAAATATTTCGGTTGCTAAAAAAGACATCGAAACTTATCAGCCAGATGCAGTTATTTTAGTTGATTATCCTGGTTTTAATCTCAGAATTGCTGAATTTGTAAAAAGTCTTGGAATTAAAATTTACTATTATATTTCGCCACAAATTTGGGCTTGGAAAACTGGTCGAGTTCATAAAATCAAAAAAGTTGTCGACAAAATGTTTGTGATTCTTCCGTTCGAAGAAGAATTTTATCAACGTTACGATTACAAAGTAGATTTTGTTGGAAATCCATTATTAGATTCGTTGAATAATCTTCCGCCAATTGATGAACAACAATTTAGAAAAGATCATAATTTAGACGAAAGACCAATTATTGCTTTACTTCCCGGAAGTCGAACACAAGAAATTAAAGTCAAATTACCTTTGATGCTTTCTGTTGAAAAAGATTTTCCCGATTATCAATTTGTTGTGGCGGGTGCTCCATCTCAACCAATCGAAAATTATAAAAAAATTGCAGGAAATGATTTGAAAATTGTAGAGAATAAAACCTACGATTTATTGCGCGTTTCTCATGCAGCCTTGGTTACATCAGGAACAGCAACATTAGAAACTGCTTTACTGAAAGTTCCAGAAGTTGTTTGCTACAAAGGAAATGCTATTTCGTACGAAATCGGAAAGCGTGTTGTAAAAAACATTCGTTTTATTTCGTTGGTAAACTTGATTATGGACGAAGAAGTGGTTAAAGAGTTGATTCAATATGATTTAACTTATGAAAATATCAAACGAGAATTAGATTTAATTTTAAATTCTCCTAAACGAGAAAAAATCATGAAAAGCTACGAAGAATTGTATCATAAACTTGGAGGAATTGGCGCTTCAGAAAGAACCGCTTCACTAATTATTGAGGACTTAAAAAAATAATTAAAAAAAGTAAAAGTTTGACGCAACCTTTTATTGTTTTTTTAATCTTGTAAGCTATAGATGTCATTCAGATCTAATTATTAAAATGTTTCGGGATTGACTTAACTAAAGTTTTACACCTATTCTAACAAAAGTAATCCTCTTGATTTTCAAGGGGTTTTCTTATTCTATATATTAATTTCTTATTCTTTCACGCAACCTTTTCTAAAATCTATATCTTATTTTTATAACGATTAAAACTCATACAATGAAATTAATGAAAAGATTAAGCATGTTTGCTTTGGTAGGTATTTTAGGTTTATCAACATTTAGTTGTTTAAATAATGATGACTCAGATTATATGAATTATGGTTTTTTAGCAACAACGGCAATTAATGTTCATGAAGACTCTATTCAGCCAGTAGGAAAAACTACAAATATTCGAGTAACGTACGAAAAAACAAATTCTTGTCAAAATTTTATTCAATTTAGCTCTTTACAAGGAAGTACAACTTTTAAACACAACATTGGTGTTTATGCAAGTCAAAGTAATGGAAACTGCACGCAAAATACTTCGTACGAAACAAAAACTTTGAAGTTTACACCTAAAGAAGCTGGTGAGTACACATTAAGATTTTGGACGGGAAATAAACCAAATTCAACTGAACCAATTTATGACTCAATTGTGTTAAATATCAAAGAAAAATAAAGTCCAATAAGTTTTGAATAGTGACTCTCTTGAAATTTTAATCAAGCAATGTCAAGAACAAAATAGAAAAGCTCAAGAAGAAATTTATATTGAGTTTTCGTCTGTTTTGTTCTCGATCTGTCTTCGTTATGCCGAAAATCACGAAGATGCGCAAGATATTTTTCAAGAGGGTTTTATTCATATCTTCAATAAAATAAATCAATTCAAATTCGAAGGATCTTTTGAAGGTTGGATGAAACGGATAATGGTAAATCTTAATTTAGAAAAACTAAAAAAGAAGAATAATTTACCTTTTGAAGATTTCGAAAATCTCATTATCACACAGGAAGATGACGACGAAGTTGAAGAAGATTTTGATTATCAACAGTTGTTAGAAGCCGTTCATAATCTTCCACCACAATATAGGCAAGTTTTTAACCTCTACGTTTTTGAAGAATATTCGCACCAAGAAATTGCAGAAATGCTGACCATTTCGGTTGGAACTTCAAAATCAAACTTATCAAGAGCACGAAATTTATTAAAACAAAAACTCAATCAATTAAAAACTGTCACAGAAGATGAACAAATTTGATCAACATATTAAAGATAAACTCTCGCAACCACAACTTCCTCCTTTGGATGCTTGGAAAAATATTCAAGAGAAATTAGACGAGAAAGAAAAGAAAAAACGCATCATTCCTTTATTTTATTGGATTGGTTCTACAGCAGCGTGTTTAGTTGCGGGAATTTCTATTTATTATTTTAATCAAAATGATGCGGTTAACGTTAATCATACTCCGACTAATGAAGTTGTAAAAACGAAATCGACATCTAAAGAATCCACCAAAAAAGATTGGAATAATATTGAACATACAAATGAAAAGTCTTTTGATAATAAGATTGTTTCTTCTGTAAAAAAATCGACTGAATCAAATCAAAAAATAATTCAAAGTTCAAGTTCATATTTTGAAAATATAATTGGAGAATCAACTTTATTTTCGAATACAATTCCAAATCAAAAAGAAGATAAAACACTAGAATTATCTCAAAAGAATTCAACTCAAAAAGATAATTTTGTACAAAATAATTCTTCAATCAATCCAAAAAATGAAGTTTCTGAAAAAGAAACTAATCCTAAAATTTTAGAAGAAAAACCATTAGAATTAGTTCTTCAAGAAGAGGAAAAAAAGAAAGAGAAAGTAGAAATCAAACAGAAATCTCCACTTCTGACGATTTCTTCGTACATCAATCCAACAAAAGTGTTAGAATCAAAATCTATTTTAGCAAATGAATTTAATGATTACAACATCAAAAATAACATTACAGTTGCTTATGGCGCAAAAGTTTCTGTTCGATTAAATGATAAGATAAATGTTCGTTCGGGAATTGCAAAAGTTGAGTTGGAACAAAATACAACCAATATAAATTCGGGAATCAATACAGGTGTTTATGCACTTTCTGCAAGCATGCCAAAATCATCTAACAATATCACATATCATTCGAATATTCGAGTTGTAGGTGATAATACATCACATACGACAATGACCATGTTGTCTTCTGAAACCAATACTATGGAACAAAAAGTTCATTACATCGAAGTTCCATTAGAAATTGAATATAAACTGGCAAGTTTTGATAAATTCAATATTCTAGCAATAGCGGGAGGAAGTTATTTTGCTGTAACGAAAAATTCTATTTCATTAGCTGATACTAATACAAGATCAAATTATAAATTAGGCGAAGCAAATAACTTAAATAATTCGAGTTATAGCGCTAACGCTGGAGTTAAGTTAGAGTATAATTTATCAAATAAATCAAGTATAAATTTGGAACCAAATTATAGATATATGCTAAATCCATTGAAAAATGTAGATGCTAAAAATCCTTCTTTATTAGGATTGAATATAGGTTTTTCAATTAAATTTTAACAAAAAAAGACGAAGATTATTCTTCGCCTTTGTTATTGTTTAATTTGATTACAATTGTATTATTTTCTTCAGTCATATCCACTTTGGCTTCCTCAAAAGTTGGCTCACGCAAAATAGGATCTAAATTCTTAGAAAAACCATACGGTTCTTTACGCACACCCAAAAAACTTTTATCAAGCTGTTTATTATTGTTCGTATCCAAATACACTTTTACCGCATAAAATGTTGGCTCAATATCTTTAAAAACCGTTTCATACTTGTCTATATCAGCAACTGGAACGTACAATTTTTTGAATGCATTTTGACCTTTTGTATAATTTTCTACATTTCTATAAAACTCTATAGCCAAATTTCCTTTCATTTTCTTAAGGTTTGTGATTGATAGTTTTACATCAATTTGAGCCATTGCCATTTGAGTAAAAAATAACACAATTAATATAAGAATCTTCTTCATTTTTTTATTTTTTTAATCAATTCATTTACAAATAATTAAAACCTACTATTTGTAAAAAAATTTATAAATTATTAGGATGAAAAAGTATCTCTTTTTTACCCTAACAATTTGTTTCTCAATCGGAATAATTTTATCCGAATTATTAATTCCTGCTACAAATTTACGAATTATATTTTTTTCATTAATTATTCTACTTTTTATCTCTTTGTTAAAAAATAATAATCGTCAAAATATAATCACTTTTTTAGGCATTTCGATGATTTTAGGCTATTATATTCATCAAAATTATAATAGACATTCAAAAATTGATTTCGAATCTGTTTCGAGAATTCATTTACTAAAAGTCGTTTATAGTTCTAATTCTACCGAAAAATATACCAATTACGTTGTAAAAGATATTGAAACGAATGAGCAAATTTTACTTCATATCAAACCTCAACAACAAATTTTATATCCCAATGATGAAATCATAATTTTAGGAGAAAAAAGAGAAATCCAAAAACCGTTAAATCCATATCAATTTGATTATAAACGTTTCTTAAACAGAAAACGAATTTATTCTCAAATCTTTACAAATGAAATTATTTCTATTCACAAAGAAGGAAATGGATTTCGAAATTGGGTTGCCAAATCGAAAGTCAAGATTCGAAAAGAACTAACAGAACAAGGTTATTCCCTTGAAAGTAGAGCGATTATTTCGTCTATGCTTTTGGGTGATAGAACGGAGCTTTCGCAAGAACTCAATCAAAGTTATGTAGCAACAGGAGTTGTGCATATTTTATCCATTTCTGGTTTACATGTGATGATGATTTACATGATTTTACAATTCATTTTACAACCATTATTAAAGCTAAAACAAGGTCGGAAAATTAGAATAATTATTAGCTTAATATTTATCTGGATCTTTGCTTTTTATGTCGAATTACAACCGCCAGTTTTTCGTTCTGCGTTGATGATTACCATTTATTATATTAGCGAATTACTCAACCGACCAAAAAATATTTTCCACACACTTTCACTTTCTGCTTTTATCATTCTAGTTTTTCAACCTAATTATTTGTTTGATGTTGGCTTTCAATTGAGTTTTTCAGCGGTCTTTTTCATTGTTTGGCTCAATCCAATTTTTGAGTATTATTGGAAAGTTAAAAATAGTTTCCTGAAGAAAATCAAGATTATGATTGAAACAAGTTTATCTGCTCAATTAGGAACTTTACCAATTTCGGTCTTGTATTTTAATCAATTTTCAGGATTGTTTTTATTTGGAAATTTAGTCTTGATTCCTGCTTCCTTTTTTATGATTTGTGGCGGTATAATTAGCATTCTTCTCATCATTTTTGATCTTAATATTCCAATCTATACGTGGATTTTCAATCATTTTATCTATTACTCAAATCAATATATTTATTGGTTAGCGAACTTCAAGTTTATTGCAAAAGATGTTTACATCAGTTTATTTACCGCGATTTTGATTGGCGTTATTTTATATGCATCAAAACCATTATTCCTAAAAAAATCTAAACTAGCATTATTTGTTTGTTTAATTTCTTTATTTCTAATTGAATCTGAACGATATTATCAAGTTTATCAACTCAATCATTCGAATGAATTGATCGTTTTTAATCAATATAAAAATAGTATTATCGGAATAAGAAATCAACGAAGTTTAGCAATTTTAAGTGAAAATCCTTTGGATGAAAAAACATATAATTTTACTATTAAACCTTATAAAATTCACGAAAGAATAAAAGATGTTAGTTTCTACTCTTATGATTCAGACTTTAAACATCAACATTTTATCAAACATCCAAATTCTATTGAAACGAAGTCATTTAACCTTTTATTAAATGAAGAACATTCCGATATTCCTTTTTATGTGTTAATTCATCAATCGAAGTTTTATTCTTTCGAAAATAATGAAAATTTAAAAAGGGTAATTGCTGATGCCAGCAACTACCCTTCTATTGTTAGAGAACTTGAAGAAACTTCTGATTCTGTTTTATGGAAAACCTCTCAACAAGGTTATTTCTCGATTAAATTTTGATATCGTTTATGAAATCTGTTGAACTACGATAACCCAAAACGACTTTGTTGATATCTCCTTTTCCGTTCATCAAAACAGTTGCAGGATAACTCAATTGTCCGTTTGTAAAGGCATATGCCATATAATTCGCTTTAGCAGGCGCAATATATGTATACTGAATTCCCATAAATTTTACCATATCCTTTGTTTCTGCATCAAATTTTACCGCAATATAATTTTTGTTTACATAATCTGCGACTTTATTATCTGTAAAAGTTTCTTTGTCCAAACGCTTACAGAATCCACACCAAGTTGTATAAAAATTAATCAATACAGGTTTTTCTGGATGTGCTTTTATTTCCTTTGTTGCTTCGTCTAATGATAACCATTTAATTTCTTGTCCGAAAAGAAATGATGATAAAATTAGGGCAGCGATTGCTAAGCTTGATTTCATAAATTTCAATCTTTATTATTTAACTCCGTGCATCAATTTCTTCATAACTGGATTTAATGCGATAACGATTAAACCTGCTACAATTGGTACAATTGTAAAAATTAAGAAGAAAGTTGATAACGAATATTCTTTTGTAATATTTTCGATTTGACCTCCTAAAATGGCTGCCAATTTGTTACCAATTGCAATTGCAAGGTACCACATTCCGAACATAAATGCAATCATACGTGCTGGAACTAATTTTGATACGTACGAAAGTCCAACTGGAGATAAACAGAGCTCGCCCAATGTATGGAACAAATAAGCTAATACTAACCAGATGATAGAAACGCGAACGCCTTCTGAAATTCCGTAAGAACCGAAAGCTAAGAATCCGAATCCGATTGCCATAATGATTAATCCTAAACCATATTTTACAGAAGCTGATGGGTTGTATTTAGAATCCCAAACACGAGAAACTAATGAAGCTAATGCAATGATGAAGAAAGAGTTTAATGTAGAGAACCAAGAAACGGTAATTTCTACTTGAGAATCTTTAATCTCTGCTACTTTCGCAGGAACAACTTCAGATGGTTTGTTTTGATTTTTATATTCAGTATCTAATTTCACTAAACTTTCTGGAGAAACTAATACAAATTTATCTCCTTCTTTGTGAATGCTAATATCTGAACCTTTTGTTAAAGCGTCTTGAGAAGCTAAATTAATTGTTTCAGTAACAATTTTATCTGTAGAATTTGCAACATAAGAAGCCGTAACTGGTGTTTTATCAAAAACAGGTTGACCTTCTTCGTTCATCACTTGTTTACCAGAGTCGTCTAATTTAGCCGTTTCAATTGCTTGGTAAGAAACATCGTAAGAGTGAGAAGTCCAGTTATAGTTTAACATCCAAATTGCAGCAGCCCAAATTCCTAAGAAAGTAAACGCTAAAACAACATTAGATAAAGCCGCTTTTTTAAATGTTTGTTTTGCTAATAAAATCAATACATACGAGATGAACAATAATGGAACAACTGTTAATAATGTATTGAAAACGTTGAATGCCATTGCAGCACCTCCAATTAAGTTACGTTCTGTATTATCACGCGCAAAGATTACTAATGATGTAGCTCCTTGTTCGAAAGACATCCAGAAGAAGATAACGAAGAAAGCAAAAATAATTACCGCAATCATACGATCACGAACCACTTTTGTATAATTTGCCAAACGACGAATTACCACAAAGAAGAACAAGAATAATGCTACTAAAATAACGACATTTTGTCCTGATAATCCTCCGATAGAGAATGGGAATAAGTTAATTCCACCAATTGCATTTAACGGATCATTGAACGCATATCCTAATCCTAAAAGCGTCATAATAACGATCAATACTTGATCTAATACTGTAAAAGGATTTGGTTTTTCTCCTGGTTCGTATTTTGGTGTATCATCATCAGCAGTAATTTGATTTCCTGTTTTTGAAGGAACCTCACCGATATACCCAAATAATGGTTTTGCTAACCAGAACTGTAATGTTCCTAATAACATGAAGATTCCAGCTAAACCAAATCCCCAGTGCCATCCTACTTTTTCTGCTAAGAATCCACATAACATCATTCCGAAGAATGCACCAGCGTTAACTCCCATATAGAAAATTGTATAAGCACCATCCTTTTTCTCAGGAAAGTCTTTGTACATTTCTGATAAGATAGATGTCATATTTGGTTTAAAGAATCCTGTTCCAATAACCAAACACGCCAATCCTAAATATAAAAAGATAGGTGTATCAAAAGCCATGAATGCATGACCAAGAGTCATAATAATCGCACCAATTACAACTGCCCAACGATAACCTATGTATTTATCGGCAATAATACCTCCAAAGATGGGCGTAATGTAAAGTAACATTGCGTATGTTCCATATAAAGCGGTTGCTTTTTCTATAGACCATTCCCAACCTGGATTTAACCCAATAACTGCAGCTGTTAAAAACTGAATTAATAAAACGCGCATTCCGTAGAATGAAAAACGCTCCCACATCTCTGTAAAGAAAAGCACGAACAATCCCGACGGATGTCCTAGTACTTTTGAATCAAAGAAATTTTCTGATTTTGAACTCATGTTTGTTTGTTAAAAGTATATCTTAAAAGTTATTTTACGTCTTGCATTAATTTGCGAATAAATGGAGACAATACGATGACAACAACACCTGCAACTAAAGAGTAAATTGCCAATTGTTGATAACCATCTGTATAAGCCATTAATTTATCTGTTAAAGATGCTGTTGGACTTGGGTCTGACATTCCAGCTCCTAAGATTCCTGCTAAATATTGCCCGTAAGCAGATGCTAAGAACCATAATCCCATCATCATTCCTCCTAAGTGTTTTGGAGATAATTTTGTTACCATTGATAATCCAATTGGTGATAAACACAACTCTGCAATTGTAACTGCAAAATATGCTAATGCAAATATTTCTAATGATGATAATCCATTTTCGTCAGCAAAAAATCTTAAAGAATAGAAGATATAATAAGCCCCTGCTAACATCAAGAAAGCTAAACCAAATTTTACAACTGTGTTTGGCTCAATTTTCTTTTTCGCCATCCATAACCAAACTAAACCTAATAAAGGTGAGAAAATAATAACATACAATGAGTTTGCACTATTATTCACAATGTTTGGATCTAATGGAACGCTAAATAAAGTTGAATGTAAGTTTTTGTTTGCAAACAAAGCTAAAGAACCTCCTGCTTGCTCAAAAATTGCAAAGAATAAAATAGAGAACGTAATCATGATAAAAGCAGCGATAAACTTACTTTTTTCTTTAGAACTTGGTATTTTATATAATTGAATTAAATAATAAATAATTGCCAATGGTCCTACAATAAACATAAACATATCTGTGTATGCTGTATTATGAATCATGATAAAAATTAAAGGAATACAAACCAATGCTCCTACATATACGGCTACTTCTCTAATTAATCTTTTCTTAGGATCCATTTTTTCAAGTGGAGAATCTCCAATTGGTCCCAGCTCGTTACGGATAAATAAGAATAAAACAACTCCAATTATCATTACGATACCAGCCGCTAAGAAAGCATAATTCCAACCAACTTGTTTACCTAAATAAACACAAACTATACCTCCTAAAAATGCACCTATATTAATCCCTGAATAAAATAAACCGAATCCAGCATCACGTCTTGGATCATCAGCTTTGTACAGTTCTCCAACCATCGAAGAAATATTTGGTTTGAAAAAACCTGTTCCAATAATACTTAATGTAATTCCGTAATAGAAAAATTGATGAGGATCTGTTGCAATTAATAAGTTTCCTGCAACCATTACCAACCCTCCGAAGATTAATGATTTTTTGAATCCTAAGATTCTATCTGCAAAAATACCTCCGATAAAAGTAAATGCATAAACAAAAGCTTGGATTGCTCCATATTTTAAATTTGATTCTGCATCCGTTAATCCCAACATATCTACCATAAAAATGGCAAGAACTCCTCTCATTCCGTAGAAGCAGAAACGCTCCCACATTTCTACCATAAACAAATGCCAAAGCTGTTTTGGGTATTTCCCTTCAAAGTTTTGAATTTGCTCTAAAGTTAATTTTTGACTCATAATTTCTTTAACTAAGCGCTAATATATCATTTAGATTTTATTAGCAATCAACGAAAATAAAAAAAACCTCCGACAATGCAGAGGTTTTTTTTGTTTAATGTATGATTTTTGTCAATTTGAATAATGTTTCATCTTATTCATTGGCGTATTCTAATAAATACAGCTTTTTTCTTACAAATTCTTCTTGATAAAGTTTGTCATTTTACGGTAAAGCTGAATACGCGTGTTTCCACCATAAATCCCGTGATCTTTATCGGTATAAATTGCCATATCAAAATCTTTGTTCGCTTGTACCAACGCTTCCGATAATTCGAATGTGTTTTGTGGATGCACATTATCATCAGCAGAACCAGAAATTAATAAGAAATTACCTTTTAAGTCATTTGCATAATTAATTGGTGAATTATCGTCATAACCAGCTGCATTTTCTTCTGGTGTACGCATAAAACGCTCTGTATAAACAGAATCATAATAACGCCAATTCGTTACAGGAGCAACTGCAATCGCCGCTTTGAACACATCATTCCCTTTGAATAATACATTCGAAGCCATGAATCCTCCGTAAGACCAACCCCAAATTCCGATACGAGATTTATCTACATAAGGTAAATTACCAATCTCTTTCGCCGCAGCAATTTGATCCTCTACCTCATATTTCCCTAATTGCAAATATGTTTGTTTCTTGAAAGCTTCTCCTTTGTATCCCGTTCCACGACCGTCAACACAAAAAACGATGTAACCTTCTTGCGCCAACATCATGTGCCAATAATCATTCGAGTTGAAATAAGCATTGTTTACATTCTGAGAACCTGGTCCAGAATATTGATACATCAAAACTGGGTATTTTTTGTTTGGATCAAAGTTTTTTGGTTTGATTACATACGCATTCAATTCATTTCCTGCTGCAGTTTTCAACACAAATAATTCTTTTGTTCCAATATTATCTGTAGTCAATTTATCTTTTAAAGAAGTATTGTCAACGATAACACCCAAATCTTTTCCAGATTTAGATTCTACTAAACTAATTGTTTTTGGAGTTGTTGTATTCGAAAAAGTGTTAATAAAATACGTAAAATTCTTACTGAAAGCAGCCGAATTTGTTCCATTATTTTTCGTCAACATTGTTGTTTTCTTACCATCTAAACTAACCGAAGAAATTTGTCTTTCTGTCGAAATACGTTTTCCATTATTTGAGTTTGATTGATAATAAAGTGTTTTATTACCAGGATTATACCCATAGTAATTCGTTACCTCCCAATCTCCTTTCGTCACTTGGTTAATTAGCTTTCCGCTATCTGCATAATGGTAAATATGGTTATTTCCATCGCGCTCAGAAGTCCATAAGAACGAATTATCTGCTAAAAATTCTAATGTTAAATTATCCGTTTCTATCCACGCTTTATTTGTTTCAGTAAATAATTTATTTACTTTTTTCGTGTTGATATCATAAAACGAAACATCTACATTATTTTGATGACGGTTAGACGTTACAACCGTTAATAAATTCGCTTTTGTAGAGAACTTAATTTTCGGAATGTAATAATTCTGAACTCCGCCTAAATTAACATTTGCAGTTGAGTTATTCTTCGTATCAAAAACATGTAACGAAACTTCCGAATTGTCTTGTCCTGCTTTTGGATATTTGTAACGTAATTCTTGTGGATAAAGATTATTGTGGTAAATCGGAATATTAATTTCTTTCACTTTCGATTCGTCAAAACGAACATAAGCCAAAGACGTTCCATCAGCATTCCAATCAAAATTTCTTACGAAACCAAATTCTTCTTCATAAACCCAATCGTTGATCCCGTTGATAATATTATTCTTTTTACCATCCGTTGTAACTTGAATTACCTTGTTCGATTTTAAGTCTTGAATGTATAAATTATTCTCAAAAGCAAAAGCTACCTTAGAAGCATCTGGCGAAAACAAAGGCTCTTGAATTCCTTTTCCATCAAATAACAATACTTTCGATTTTGTTTGTGTATCATACACTTCAAACTTTGCTGTAAACGAATGGCGATAAATTTGGTGCGAATTAGTTTGCAATAAAACGTAACGCTCATCAGAACTAAATTCATAACCTTCAAACTTTCCAGGAACGACAACTACATCAGAAGTCTGACCTTTTTTCAATGTCGATTCGTACGAACGTTTTACCAATCCGTCTTTTGTCAGAATAGTATAATTTTCTCCATCGTTCAATGAGTTCACACCGTACAAAGAATTTTCGCGGTATTTTCCGCCATATATCCCTTCAATGGTTATTTGTTGTGCATAAGAATAAGCGCCCATCGCAAGGACAGCCAAACTTAAAATAAATTTTTTCATATTAATTTTCTAATCATGTGAGTTCAAACAATCAAATATAAACAATTCTATTTTCTCAAATAACACATTTCCTCGAATAATCCATTATAATCGTTCATATAAACGAAAAACTCTTCACTATTTTATATTTTAAACAATTTACAGATAATCGTATTTCATCATTCTTATCAAAAATATTTTTTATTCAAAAAAATACCCCCCTATAAAACAAATGCCCAAAAATAAAATTGATTTTTTTGCTTGATTTCCTTTGTATGACTGGGTTTAATAGAAACATGTTTGTTATTACCTAAAAAATACAAATGTCCGATACTACTGGATACTTCCGTTTTACTTCCGTTTTTTGGTATTAAAAACATAGTATTATAGAATATACTTCTGTTTTATTACTTAATGCTTCTAATCTCTTATAAATAAAGGGTTTTTTGTTGATTATGTAATTTTTAAAACGCTTTTCATAATAGATTTATTAAATAACATAATAAGTCTGTTTTAAAGCAATGGTTTGTCTAATGGTTTGTCTAATGCTTTAATAAATTGATGTAAAATAAGGTGTTTAAATACCCCCTATAATGCAATTTAAAAAGACTTTAAAAACAAAAAAGTGTTTAAAAAATACCCGATAATGTTTGTATTTATAGAAAAAAAACAGTGCAATACCGCATAAATAGGGCTTTTCAATAGATAATAAGCTATAATATTTATTATTGTGTGCATTTCTATTGGTTTTAATAACATTTTAATAGATTATTAAAGACTATTTAAAACATGTTTATTTAATTAAAACAATAATTTTTAAAATGCCCGAAATAGCCCTTATTTAAATAATGCTAAGCCTAATGCTAAGCCTAATGCTAAGCCTAAGCGATGTAAAAAAACACTCTCAACTATATGCGTTAAATGTAAAATAATACATTAAAACGCAAAAAAAAGATAGATAACCGCCCCGATAATACAGTTGAAACAATTGTTTTCAGTTTTGAAACCTGCATAAACAAAGGGTTTTGTTAGTTGTGAATGCGTATAGATGCTCTAACTAATGCAATTGCGGGTATTTCTTTTAAGATTGCATTTTGTTTTGCCAATTGCTTTCTTCTTGTAAAACAATCTTTAAATCTGTTTTTGAAAGGCTTTTTTGTAGTTCTTTTATTTGTGTTGTGTACCAGTTGGCGCGATCAAATGCGTCTAAATCTTTTGGAGCATCTAAATTGTTTTTTCTTGAATAATATTCTTCTAATGTCATATAATTAATTTTTACAAATATAGATGTTTATAAAAATGTTTGTAAGATGTCCGAAAATACACTTTTATAGTATTGGGTCGCCTTATGGGTCGCCTCATGGGTCGCCCCAATGATGTTAAAAAAGGCATTGAAACACACCCTATAATGATAAATTAACTCAATAAATAGTAAACTAATGACTTTAAAGCAT
>NZ_JAOCHX010000039.1:0-27417 GCF_029843245.1 Empedobacter sp. GD03739
TATATTAATTTGATTTTTTTATCAAAATTAGTTTTTTGGAGCTTGCCCAATTAAATCCATAAATTGATCTAACTTAGGTAAGATAATAATTTGTGTACGACGGTTTTTAGATTTTCCTTCTGCAGTAGCATTTGTAGTTAATGGGTTATATTCTCCACGTCCACCAGCTGTTAAACGTTTACCATCAACACCGTATTGGTTTTGTAATGCTTGTACAACAGAAGATGCACGTAAAGCAGATAAATCCCAGTTGTTACGGATGTTTGGTTTAGAAATTGGCACATTATCTGTGTTACCTTCAATCAATACATCGTAATCTTTATAATCGTTGATGATTTTCGCAATTTTACTTAAAGTTTCTCCTGCAGCAGGTGAAATTTCGTAGCTACCAGATTTGTACAACATGTTATCAGCTAACGAGATGTAAACAACACCTTTTAATACTTTAACATCAACATCTTTTGCTTCATTGCTAGATAAAGAACGCGTTAAGTTGTTTGTTAAAACCATATTCAAACTATCCGATTTGCTTTTCGCATCGATCAAATGTTTGATGTATTTGTTAGACTGATTGATTTCGTTCACTAATTCAGAAACGTTTTTAGAACCACCATTAATACAATTTTTCAATTGTTCTTGTAATTGTTTAATTTGATTTCTTTCACTCTGAACTGTGTTTTCGTACTGACCTTGGTTAGATTCAAAATTAGCTAATTTAGCTTTCGCTACAGCCAATTCTGTTTGACATCCTTGGTTCTCAGAATAAGCAGAATTGAATTTATTTTGTAATTCATCATACTTCTTCTGACTCACACAACTAAATAAAGTTGAAGCAGCGATAACCGCTACTGGCAAAATTGAAACTTTCATAATTATTTTTTTATTTCAGTTATACGAATATATGTTATTATTTTTTATTGCGAGTATATATTCTGCAAAAACCATGCTGTAAAAATATAAAACTCCTACAATCATTTGATTGTAGGAGTTTTAACGTTAATATTTTATTTCTATTGTGTTAATCCTGAGGAATATATAAAACCTGACCTGGATAAATCTTATCTTCGTGTTTTAACATTGGTTTGTTTGCTTCGAAAATTTTTGGGTATTGCATTGGATCTCCGTAAACTTCTTTGGCAATTTTAGATAAAGAATCTCCACTTTTTACAGTGTACATTGTCTTAGATAAATCTGGAATTTCGATTTTCAAAGGTGTTTTCAATGTTAATTGATCTTCTACTCCTTCCACTCCATCAATGTTACCTGCTGTTGCTAAAATTTTTTGTTTCTCATTGATGTCCAATGCTTGTCCAGCTACTACAATTTTATCTCCATCAGCAGAAAAAGTTACTCCTGACAAATCAAATCCTTGTTTTGCAACTTGATCTTTTACTTTAGCTGCTTTTTCTTCTGGTGTTTCTGCACCTCCGAAGACTTTTTCTCCGGCATTTTTGATAAATGAAAATAATCCCATAACGAGTTGATTTTAATAATATTTATTTGTTGATATTTAGTAAATATATAATTTCTCTAACAATTATCGTGCAATTGATGAATATTTCTTTTTTAAATTTTCTGTAATCGAGCGTTGTTGCTGAATTTGACTTGTTAATTGATTAATTTTTGCGTCTAAACCTTTATCGTTCTCTTCGGCAGTTTGTATTTTTCCGCTCAATGTTACTACTTGATCTTCTATCGATCGCAAAGAGTTTTCTGTTTTTATCTTTTTCTTCATCAAGCCATCAGTTACTTTATCATTCGATTCTCTTTCCAATTGATTCACCACCAAATCCAATTTATCACCCAAAGCTTGCTTTTTACTTTCTAATTTCAATAAGGTGTTATTATTTTTTAGATATGATTTGATAGAATTTCCTTTTTTCAATTGTGCATCTGCATTTTCTTTAGTCAATCGAATCATATTTTCGTTGGCTAACCTCAACTCATTTCGCACACAACCTTGCTTCGTTTTAGTCGCTAAATCTTGTAGTTGAGCATAAATTTTATCAAACTCTGCCGAATTACTATTAAATGTCATTCCATTTTGATCAGTTAATGTATTAATCACGGTCGTTTTTCCGTTTTCTTCATCAACCAAACTAATCACAGATTTATAGACATCTTGCGAATTTTTGAATTTGATGTTACTCGCTTCGTGTTTTTTTAGAAAAGCAGAAGAACCTTCTTTGTTCGTTACCCAATTTTCCCACGATTTTACAATCAAATTCTGCGCACAATTATCCGTAGAAAAAGCAAAAGATTTCAATTCTTGTCCGTTCATTTCGTACTCAACTTCAAACAATCCTTCGTCAGATTGCGCATTAACATAAGCTGATGTTAACAAAGTTGTAATGGCTAAAAGTAATAGTTTCATCAAGTTGATAGTTTAAAATTATATTCACAATTATTTATCCAATTTACAAAATATCGGAGTTTAAGAAAAGATGTTGTACAGATTTTTTATAATGGTTAATTTTAACCAGAAATTAATCAAACCGCATGCAAACAAAAATTTTATTAATTTACACAGGAGGAACGATTGGAATGGCGAAAGATTATGGCGACCAATCCTTGAAACCTTTCAATTTTGATAATTTGTTGAAACAAATTCCAGAGTTGGGACTTTTAGATTGTTCTTTCGATTATCATAGTTTCGATACGCCGATAGATTCGTCTGATATGAAACCTAAATATTGGATAGAAATTGCCGAAACCATTCAACAAAACTACGAAAACTACGATGGTTTTGTGGTTTTACATGGAACTGATACAATGGCGTATACGGCTTCTGCAATGAGTTTTATGATTGATAATCTAGAGAAGCCTGTCATTTTCACTGGTTCGCAATTACCAATTGGAGATTTGCGTACAGATGCAAAAGAAAATTTAATTACTTCGATTCAATTGGCTTCATTACGCAAAAATGATAAACCAATTATCAAAGAAGTTTGCGTGTATTTTGAATATAAATTATTCCGTGCGAATAGAACAACTAAGATTAATGCAGAAAACTTTGATGCTTTCGAATCGCCAAATTATCCAGTGATTGGAGTTTCAGGTGTTCATTTGGAAGTAAAAGAAGATTTGTTGTTAAAAAATGTTGTTACGAATAAACTTTCGATTAACAAAGATCTAAATGCTGATGTTGGTGTTTTGAAGATTTTCCCTGGAATGAATCGTTCTTTTATCGAAAGTGTTTTGAACGCTCCAAATATGAAAGCTTTTATTATTGAGGCCTTCGGAACAGGAAATATTTTTACTGATGATTGGTTTATCGAATTGTTGGAAGAAGTAACGAATAAAGGAGTTCATCTTATTATCAACACGCAATGTGCGGGTGGAATGGTAGAACTTGGACGTTATGCAACAAGTGATGCGTTACTAAATATGGGAGCAATTTCGAGTTATGATTTGACAATGGAAGCTGCAATTACAAAAGCAATTTATTTATTAGGTCAAAATCTTTCGAAAGAAGAATTTAAAACGCAATACGAAACAAACTTAAAAGGTGAACTTCGTCATCATTTTTACAATGATTAATTAAATTCATATAAAACGCAAAAAATCTCTACTTGGTAGAGATTTTTTTATGTTCTAAATTTTATTTCTTTCCCGACATCGAAGCGCCATCAGATTCTCTTAATTTGAAAAAGATGTAAGTTGATAAAATTGTCATCACACCCATCGTCAAAAATGAATAACGGAAAGCTTGTACTTCCACTCCATTTACAAATCCTGCTTGTCTAAAAACACCTAAAATTAATGCAGCTACAGAAATTCCAAATGTTAGTGATAATTGTTGTGTAACCGATAATAAACTATTCCCTTCGCTGGATGTATTTTCGTCCAAATCGGCTAAAGACAAGGTATTCATCGCCGTAAATTGAATTGAACTAAAAAATCCATTCAAAACCATTAACGGAATGATATAATAAATTGGTGATTTCGATTCTAAAAAGAAAAACATACAAATGATTAATCCTAAAGTTATTGTATTGGAAATCAACGTATTTCGATAACCAAATTTATTCACAATTGGCACAACAAACGATTTTGCAATAATGTTACTTGTTGCAGATGGAATCATAATTAATCCCGCTACAGTAGCCGAATATCCATAACCAACTTGCAATAAAAGCGGAATAAGAAAAGGTATTCCTCCAATTCCTAATCGTGTAATAAGATTTCCTATAATACCAATTCGCAAAGTTCTAATGTTAAACAAATTCAAATCGATTAAAGGATGTTGTTTATGTTTTGCATGATAAATATACAAACCAATCAAAAAGGCAGAAACTACAGTCAATGCCAATACAGTTTGCAGGCCAATCACACGAGAAGATGTCAATTCCATAATCAATGTTAAGACAGTAACTCCTCCACTAAAAAGAATCAAACCTCTGATATCAAATTTAAAAACTGGATGTTTAAAATCGGGGATCGCAAAAGTTGTCATCCAAAGTGCAATAATTCCGAATGGAATATTCACGATGAAAATCCAATGCCATGATAAAGTTTCAACCAAAATACCTCCAATTGTTGGTCCTAAAAGTGGTCCTATTAACCCTGGTATGGTGATAAAATTAATTACTTTTAATAATTCACTTTTTGGATAAGCATATAAAATTGCTAAACGTACAACAGGAACCATCATCGATCCTCCAATCGCTTGTATAACGCGTGAAATGACTAAAAAAGGTAAAGTTGTGGCAAATGCGCAAAGTGTGGATCCAAGTGTAAAAATCAGTATAGCAGATTGAAAAACTTTTTTCGTTCCGTATTTATCCGAAAGCCAACCACTCAAAGGAATTAACAAAGCGATTGTTAACGTATACGCAACAATAATCGACTGAATTTCTAAAGGCGATTTTCCTAATTCTTTTGCAATTGTAGGTAAAGATGTATTTAAAATTGTAGCGTCCAAAGCTTGCATAAAAATTGCCATCGCACCAAGCCATGGCAAAAACTTCAACATTTTTGGACTTAAAATATGATCTGAATTCATTCAAATTCCTATAGCAAATTCTATTCCTATTTTAACATTTCGAAAAATCATTGAAAAAGATTAAATTTGAACTATGTTTCTCAACGCGCATACACATCATTTATCCGATCAAACAGATGTTTTGGAACTGTATAATCAGTTTCCAAATGAGTTGAATAATGAAGCTAAATTATTTTCGATTGGGATTCATCCAGCTTACATCAAAACCTCATCAATAAAGGAAGAAATCGAAATTATTAATCAAACTATTTCGAATAAAAACTGTTTAGCAATCGGTGAAATTGGATTAGATAAATTGTGCGAAACAGATTTTGAATTACAAATCAACGTTTTAAAAAAACAGTTAGAAATTGCGATGCAACATCAACTTCCAGTCATTATACATTCGGTTCGTGCTTATCAAGAAATTTTACACATTCGAAAACAAATGAAATTGACGATTCCGTTTATTTTTCATGGTTTCAATAAGAATGAACAGTTACTCAATCAAATTATTGCGCAAAATTGTTTTGCATCTTTTGGTAAAAATCTTCTATCAAACAAAAACTTACAAATTATATTTGCAAATCTTTCTGCGAATCAATTCTTTTTGGAGAATGATGCAAGCGAAATTTCTATTGAAGAAATTTATACTTTTGCAGCGGATTTGAGAAAAATTACAATCGAGGAATTACAACTTCAACAAGCGAAAAATTGGAAAGCAATTTTCGGTTACGAAGTTCAATCATAATTAAAATACATTTCAATGGCAGTTTGGCAAGAAAGAGCTGAATTATTATTCAAAGAAGAAGGTTTAGAAATCCTAAAAAATTCGAACATTTTAGTTGTTGGTTTAGGTGGTGTTGGCTCTTTTGCCGCAGAATTTATCGCACGCGCAGGAGTTGGAAAAATGACAATTGTTGATGGTGATACTGTTGATATTACAAATATTAATCGACAATTACCTGCTTTACACTCAACTGTTGGAATGAACAAAGTAGACATCGTTGGCGATCGTTTAATGGACATTAATCCTGAATTAGAATTAACGCGTATCAACGAATTTTTGAGTCCAGAACGTACACACGAAATCGTCACACCAGATTTTGATTATGTGTTAGATTGCATCGATTCTGTTACACCAAAAATTAATTTGATTTTAGCTGCAAAACGCAAAAAAATTAAAGTAATCAGCAATATGGGCGCTGGAGGAAAATATTTGGCAAGCAAAGTACAAGTGCGTGATATTAGCAAAACAGATGTTTGTCCTTTGGCAAAAAATGTTAGAAAACGATTAAAAAAAGAAGGAATTAATAAAGGTGTAAAAGCTGTTTTTTCGACAGAAGTTCCTGATGAATCTTCGGTTAAATTAACGGATGGAAAAAATTATAAAAAATCGTTTTACGGAACTAATTCGTGGATGCCTGGTTTATTCGGGTTGCATGCGGCAGAAACGGTGATTCGACATTTATTAAAAAAAGATAAATAATTAAGTACTTTCTTAAAGATTTAATTAATTTAGTTGCGAATTAACAAAGAGACGAAAAAAATGAAAATCAATTACGATTATATCACATACGAGGATGTTTTGAGAGCACGTCAATTTATGTACGAGCAAGCGTTGGAACAGAATGCGACTAATTCGTTGTTGAACACTGCGAGAGATTTATTTGGAAACAGCAATTTCGAGATGTGTATCAAAATTTGTGAAGGTTTATTGGATGCAAAAGACCCAAAACAATTGTACGATGCAAAGAAATTAATTGCGTTATCATATTATAGTTTACAAGATTTTGAGAATGCGGATAATGCATTTTTCGATATCGCTCAAAACTCTGATAATTCGGACGATTGGTTTAACGTTGTGATTTCTGCAGCTTTAAATAAAAATATCGAACGTAGTAAAGAATCTTTTGGAATTGCATTAGAAAAATACACGAAATTTGGTCATCAACGTAATATGCCTTCAGTACAATTGATGTTGCATTACATGATTACGTTAGAAACTGTAAAAGAATACGTTTTGGCTTTGGAACAATGTAGAATGTTGGTACAAGTTTACGCTAAATTGAAAAAAACAGACGAAAAATTCTTAAGTTCTCGTGGTTTAGAACAAATCGAAAACTTTTTGGAAACTGCAAAACCAGTTTTGAAAAAAGCGAAAAAGAAAGAATTAACTGAAATCAAAAAAGAATTGGTTGAAGCTTTAGATGCAAACGGCGTAGAAAAAGTAGAAGCTTTTTTCGCTGAGTTTTAAGCTAACTATTTTTACAAGAAATAAAAAAATCCACTTCTGTTGAAGTGGATTTTTTGTTTGGATAAATATTGTAAATTAGAGGAAACACTGATTTGAATGAAATACTTTTTTACTTTCATATTTTTAATCTCAACTTTTACGTTTGGTTGTAGTTGTGGAGAATTTCCATCTGTTAAAAATTCATTTGATGAATTTGATGAAATTATAATAGGAAAAGTCATTAAAATTGATACAACTCTTTATGATTATTCTTCAAATCCTGTTTTTGCTTATACATTTGAAATCGAGAAAAATTTCAAAAAAAATATAGATATTACAAATAAAAAACAAAAATATTATACAACTATTTACACACCTGCCTCATCAATGTTTGGAGGTTGCGGAAGTAACTTCGAATTAAATGAAACCTATTTAATTTATGGATTTATCACAGATTTTAGCATCTATACAAATATTTGTACAAGAACTTCTGATTTAAAATTTGTTGAACAATCTGAATTAGAAGAATTAGAAAAACTTAGTAAAGAATATCTGAAAAAAAACACTCTTAATATTCCGCCTCCTCCAAATTCAAGTAAAGAGAATTTAATCCAAAAAGAGTTTGAATTGTATAAATTATCAGCCGAAAAAAGAAATAAATATTATTGGATAGGTTTAAGTCTTTTAGGATTTTTATTGACTATTAGTATATTTTTCAATTTTAGAAAAAGAAAATAAATTTAGATTCCTCCTTTCATCGGAATGACATTTACTCAATTGTCATTTAGAACGAAGCGAAGTAGAGAATCTATCTTTAGTTTATCATAAAATGATGTGATCCTAAAACAAGTTCAGGATGACTTAGAAAGACAAAAAAGCTAATTTTCTTAATCTATATTTAATCAAATATTTCTTCGTGAT
Source organism: Empedobacter sp. GD03739 (assembly GCF_029843245.1). Taxonomy (NCBI): domain Bacteria; kingdom Pseudomonadati; phylum Bacteroidota; class Flavobacteriia; order Flavobacteriales; family Weeksellaceae; genus Empedobacter; species Empedobacter sp. GD03739. The sequence continues at coordinate 8,142 of NZ_JAOCHX010000039.1, forward strand.
TATTTCAAAATAAATAATCTTTTTATAGATTTATCATCACTAAGAATTAACACATGAGTCACGGAAAACTAAGAGAAGATCATAATTGCCAAAATTGTGGACATTACGTAGAAGAACATTATTGCACACATTGCGGACAAGAAAATGTAGAAACACGTCAACCGTTTCACTTTTTATTTACTCACTTTATCGAAGATTTTGTTCATTACGATGGAAGTTTTTGGCAAACAATCAAAAAACTATTTTTGAAACCTGGAGTTTTAACCAAAGAATATTTGAGTGGTAAACGAAATAGTTCTGTTAATCCTGTTAAAATGTACATTTTTGTCAGTTTTGTAACGTTTTTCCTTATTTCTATATTTCCTTCTCATAAAACTGAATATAATGATAGTTCCAATGAACCTATATCAATAGAAAATACTGAAAAAATTCAAAAAGCACTTAATGCTACAATAGACACTTTACAGAACAAAGGATTGACAACTGTCGAGCAAAGTGCAAAAATAAAATCTGAAGTTGAAAAAAATAAAAATGCAAACTCTTTAGAAGATTTGAACGAGGAATCTATTGAAAACTTGCAATCTAAAGTAAAAAATAACGTTCCAATATTATCTCCCTTTATTGAAAAATACCAAGAGTTGAGAAAAAGAAAGGTTTCTGACGATCAATTAGGAGAAGCTATTGTTGAGAAATCTTTGCATGTCATTCCGAAAGTTTTGTTTGTATACATGCCTTTGTTTGCTTTCTTCTTATGGATTTTTTACAACAAAAAGAAATGGTGGTATTTTGATCACGGAATTTTTACACTGCATTATTTTACGGTAATTCTTTTATCTATTTTAGTAATTTTTCTTTTGAATAAACTTTCAAATTATATTGATAGTAATGCTGTATCAGCCATAATAGCTTTGATTAATACATTGATTGTTTTATATATTATTGTTTACTTTTTCCTTGCATTGAAAAAACTCTATAACCAAGGATTTATCATTACAACAATTAAAGGTGCTATACTTTTAGGAATTAATACGTTTATTTTCTCAATAATTGTTATTGGAATTATTATGTATTCATTTCTTCATGTTTAATCAAGATTATTAGGCAATCACGTATGATGTGTTCCTGAAACAAGTTCAGGATAACTTAAGTTGAACTCGTTTCAGCTTCGCATTAAATTTAGATTCCTTCTTTTGTCGGAATGACAAATTCAAAAAAATAACATAAAAAAAGCCTCGCAAATGCGAGGCTTTCTAACTTCTAATATCTAGATTCTAATTTCTATTTATTACGGTATTCGTTCCAAGTTTTGATTTTTAAATCATCCATCGATAATTTTGTAAATGCATTAATGAAAGCCGAAGCTAAACGTGCATTTGTTACCAACGGAATATTGAAATCTACAGCTGTACGACGAATTTGATAATCGTTGTCTAATTCCGCTTTTGTTAAGTTTTTCGGAATGTTGATCACCATATCAATTTTCTTGTCATGTAAATAAGACATTACATTTGGCTCTTTTTTATCAGATGGCCAGTAAACAAGCGTAGAATACACATCATTTTCTGTAAAGAATTTGTGCGTTCCTTCTGTTGCATAAATTTTGTAACCTTTTGCGATTAATTGTTTCGCAGGCTCTAATAAAGCCACTTTCGATTCAATTGGTCCACCAGAAATTAAAACTGTTTTCTCAGGAATTTCATATCCAACAGATAACATTGATTTTAATAAAGCTTCTTCTGCTGTATCACCGATACACCCTACTTCTCCTGTCGAAGACATGTCAACTGATAAAACTGGGTCAGCTCCTGCTAAACGTGTAAATGAGAACTGAGAAGCTTTCACTCCTACATAATCTAAATCGTAAACGACTTCTGAATGTCCTTTTTCTACTTCTAATCCTAATAAAACTTTTGTTGCTTTTTCGATTAAATTATTTCCTGCAACTTTCGATACGAATGGAAACGAACGAGAAGCACGAATATTAGTTTCGATAACACGAACTGTATTATTTTTTGATAAAAACTGAATGTTCATTGGTCCAGAAATTTCGAAACGTTTTGCAATTTTCGCTGCCACTTTACGCATTTGACGAATTGTTTCGATGTACACTTTTTGTGGTGGATAATACATTGTTGCATCACCCGAGTGAACTCCGGCAAACTCTACGTGCTCAGAAATGGCGTAATCTACAATTTCTCCATTTTGACAAACTGCATCCAACTCAATTTCTTTCGCACCTTGTACGAATTCAGAAACTACAACTGGATAATCTGGAGAAACTTCTTTCGCTAATTTTAAGAAAGCATCTAATTCTTCTTTATTTGAAACTACGTTCATTGCAGCTCCAGATAAGACATAAGAAGGACGAATTAATACTGGGAAATTTACTTCTTCTACGAAGTTATGAATCGCTTCTAAAGAAGATAACTCTTTCCAACGTGGTTGGTCGATTCCTAATTCGTCTAAGATTTCAGAGAATTTGTGACGATTTTCTGCATCATCAATTCTTAAAGGAGAAGTTCCTAAAATATTAATTGATTGATCGTACAATTTCATCGCTAAGTTATTTGGAATTTGACCTCCTGTCGAAATAATTGTTCCTTCAGGTTGTTCAAAATCTAAAATATCCATTACACGTTCAAAAGATAATTCTTCGAAGTATAAACGATCTGACTCATCATAATCCGTAGAAACGGTTTCTGGATTATAGTTGATGATAATTGTTTTGTATCCGTTTTTAGACGCTGTTTGAGCAGCATTTACAGAACACCAGTCGAACTCAACCGATGATCCGATACGGTAAACCCCAGAACCTAAGATACAAACTGATTTTTCAGTTTCAGTTGCGATATCATTTTCAGTTCCGTGGTACGTTACATATAAGTAATTTGTTTGCGCAGGGAATTCAGCCGCTAACGTATCGATTTGTTTTACTACAGGAACAATTCCAAAGTTCTTACGTAATTCACGAACCGTTAATTCGTTACGGTGAACGTTTTGATCTCCTTTTACTAAAACTGCAATTTGTTGATCCGAGAATCCTAATAATTTTGCACGTTTTACTAAATCTGCTTCAACTTGTTCAAATCTTTCTAACGCTTCAAATTCTTTTGATACATTAAAAATTCTTTCTAAACGTTGTAAAAACCATAAATCGATTTTTGTTAAATCATGAATTTTTTCAATCGAATATCCCGCTTTGAAAGCTTCAGTAATCGCATATAAACGCTCGTCATTTGGCTCAGCTAACCAAGTATCCAAAGATTCTCCTTCTGGAATCTTAAATCCGTTTGCTACAAAACCTCTGTGTCCGATGTCTAACATACGAACTCCTTTCTGAATTGCTTCTTCGAAAGAACGTCCAACAGCCATAACTTCTCCAACAGATTTCATTGCAGAACCAATGTTACGACGAACACCGTAGAATTTATTTAAATCCCAACGAGGCAATTTCACTACACAATAATCTAACGCAGGTTCGAACATCGCAGATGTCGTTTGCGTTACACTATTTTTCAACTCATCTAAAGAATAACCTAAAGCTAATTTAGCAGCCACGAAAGCTAAAGGATAACCTGTTGCTTTTGACGCCAAAGCTGACGAACGAGATAAGCGAGCGTTAACTTCGATTACACGATATTCTTCTGAAACAGTATCGAAAGCATATTGAATGTTACATTCTCCAACTACACCAAGATGGCGAATTGTGCGAATGGCAACTTCACGTAATTTATGATATTCTGAATTTGATAAAGTTTGAGAAGGTGCAATAACGATTGACTCTCCTGTGTGAACACCAATAGGATCGAAGTTCTCCATGTTACAAACTGTGATACAGTTATCGTAAGAATCACGAACTACTTCGTACTCAATTTCTTTCCATCCTTTTAATGACTCTTCCACTAAAACTTGAGAAGAATAATTGAATGCTTTTTCAACTAAATCTAATAATTCTTCTTCGTTATTTGCGAAACCAGAACCTAAACCTCCTAAAGCGTACGCCGCACGAATGATTAATGGGAAACCGATGCGTTTACCAGCTGCCATTGCGTCTTCTACAGTTTCTACTGCTTCTGAACGAGCAGTTAAAACACCAATTTGGTCTAATTTTTCGATGAAAATATCACGATCTTCCGTTGCTTCAATTACTGGAATTTGAGTTCCTAAAACCTCAACACCATATTTCTCGAATATATTTTCTTTATTTAATTCAACCGCACAGTTTAAAGCTGTTTGTCCTCCAAAGGCAACTAAAACTCCGTCTGGTTTTTCTTTTTTAATGACTTCTTCCACAAAGTAAGGCGTTACAGGTAAGAAGTAAACTTCGTCTGCAATTCCTTCAGAAGTTTGAACAGTTGCAATATTTGGATTGATTAAAACTGTTTTAATTCCTTCTTCTTTTAACGCTTTTAACGCTTGCGAACCAGAATAATCAAACTCACCAGCTTGACCAATTTTTAATGCTCCTGATCCTAATACTAATACTTTTTTAATATCTTTTTTTAACATCGTGATTCTGATTATGCGTTAGCGTTTTTATATTTTTTTACTTCTTCGATGAACTCATCAAATAAATATTCTGTATCAACTGGTCCTCCCATTGCTTCTGGGTGGAATTGAACTGTAAAAATTGGTTTTGATTCGTGACGAATTCCTTCACATGTTCCATCATTTAAGTTCGTAAAGAATGTTTTAAATCCTTCTGGTAATTTCGAATCATCTACTGCGAAACCGTGGTTTTGAGATGTAATGAAACATCTTTTTGTTCCTACTAATTGTACAGGTTGATTGTGCGAACGGTGTCCGTATTTTAATTTAAAAGTAGATGCACCAGCTGCTAAACTTACTAATTGGTTTCCTAAACAGATTCCGAAAATTGGTTTGTCTTCTTGTAATGATTTTTTGATATTTTCAATCGTAGCCACACATAAAGCTGGATCTCCAGGTCCGTTTGAGATAAATAATCCATCATATTCTAATGTTGAATAATCATAATCCCAAGGAACTCGAATTACCTCAACATCACGATTTACAAAACAACGGATGATGTTATTTTTCACTCCACAATCAATCAAAACAATTTTGACATCAGCACCTTCGTTGTAACGAATCACTTCTTTACAAGAAACTTGATCTACTAAATTATCTTCGTTCGGATCGTAATATGCGACATCTGTATCAGCTACAATTTTTCCTAAAGTAGAACCTTGCTCACGTAATTTTTTTGTAATCATACGTGTATCTACGCCATAAATACCAGGGATATTTTGACTTTCTAACCAAGCTCCTAATTTTTGAATAGCGTTCCAATGCGAATAATCATCAGCATAATAAGAAACAACCAATCCAGTTACTTGAATTTGGTTCGATTCCATCCAAGCTTCAATTTCATTAATCATTGCTTTATCATCTGGAACACCATAGTTTCCGATCATTGGAGCTGTCATCACCATAATCTGCCCTTTGTAAGAAGGGTCAGTCAAACTTTCATTATATCCAACCAAAGCTGTGTTGAATACTACTTCTCCTGCGGCAGAAGTATACGCACCGAAAGATTTTCCTTCGATTTCTAATCCGTCTTGGAATACTAATTTTACTATCTTATCCATTGATGATAATGTTAATTTCAGTTTCTAAAGCTGATATGAATTTATCTATGTATTGTTTTGTTACTGTTAAAGGTGGTAATAAACGAATAACGTTTGTACCAGCGTAGCCTACAAAAATATTGTGTTTTGTAACTAAGTTATTTTTTAATTCGCCGATTGGGAAATCAAACTCGATTCCAATCATTGATCCTCGACCACGAACTTCTTTAATTTTTGGAAATTTATTTAATTGGATTCCAACATATTCTCCAATTTCTTTTGCATTTTCGATTAAGTTTTCTTGCTCAATCACATCTAAAACGGCTACCGCTGCAGCACAAGCTAAATGATTTCCTCCAAAAGTTGTTCCTAATAATCCGTAAGAAGCTTTAAATTCTGGAGAAATTAAAACACCACCGATTGGAAATCCATTCCCCATTCCTTTTGCCATCGTAATCAAATCTGCTTTGATACCAGAATGTTGATGTGCAAAGAATTTCCCTGAGCGTCCGTAACCACATTGAATTTCATCTGCGATTAAAACCACTTCATTTTCTGTACAAACTTTTCTTAATTCTTGTACAAATTCGTCTGTTGGTAAAATAATTCCTCCTACTCCTTGAATTGGTTCGTAAATAACCGCTGCTACATCTCCTCCTGCAATTACTTCTTTTACTTCATCAATATTAAAATTGACAAAAGATACTTTATGATGTGCATTAAAAGGTGCCACAATTTTTGGATTATCTGTCAACGCAACTGTTCCCGAAGTACGTCCGTGAAAAGCATCTTTGAACGCAATTACTCTGTCTTTTCCTGTATGAAAAGAGGCTAATTTAACTGCATTTTCGTTGGCTTCTGCTCCAGAGTTAATCAAGAATAAAGTATAATCTTCGTAACCTGATGCTTTACCTAATTTTTCTGCCAATTCTTGCTGAATCGGAATATTTACTGAGTTTGAATAAAACCCGATATTATTAATTTGTTCTGTTAATTTCTCAACATAATATGGATGCGAGTGACCGATAGAAATCACTGCGTGACCTCCATAAAGGTCCAAATATTCTTTTCCGTTTTCGTCCCAAAGAATACAATCTTTAGCTTTAACCGGAGTTACATTCATTAATGGATATACGTCAAATAGTTTCATTTTCTTTTAAGTTTTACGTTTAACGGTTTACGCTAAACGATTATTAATTGTTTTAATAAAAGCTAATAACATCGCTTTTACTTTTTCAACTTTATATTCAAGTTCTTTAAATATTTCTCCTGTTATCAATTTCAAATCTTTTGATAGAATCAATAAATAAAGCGTTTCATTTGTAGAACCTAAAGAGATATGAAGGAATCGTAAAAAATCTTTATCCGAATTTCTACCACAACCTTCTGCTATATTATTCGGGATAGATACACAAGCTCTTCTTAATTGAGAGGTTAGATTAAACATCTCATATTGAGGATATTCAGAAGTTATTTCATAAACTTTCAAAGCAAGTTGATGAGATTCATTCCAAACTTTTATGTTCCTAAAATCTTGCATATCGTTTACCGTTAAGCTTTCAGCCTTAAGCCTTCTAAAACGCCACAGTTTTAAGATTAAGTCCTAAGTTTTCTTCCCAACCGAACATCAAGTTCATGTTTTCTACGGCTTGTCCAGAAGCTCCTTTTGTTAGATTATCGATGATAGAAGTGATTAACAATACATCGTCTTGTTTCTGGATATGTAAAAAACATTTGTTGGTATTTACGACTTGTTTCAATGCAATTGGTGCGTCAGAAACATGTGTAAAAGGTTCGTTTTTGTAATATTCGTTGAAGATATTTTTTGCTTCTTCTTCTGATAAATCAGATTTTAAATAAACACCTGCTAAAATTCCGCGCGCAAAATCTCCTCGCATTGGTAAGAAATATACTTTGTTATTGAAATCTTTTGCTAATTGATTCAATGTTTGGTAAATTTCTCCTTCGTGTTGATGTGTAAATTCTTTGTAGAAAGAAACGTTATTATTTCGCCAGCTAAAGTGCGTAGAAGCTGATAAACTTTGTCCAGCACCTGTAGAACCCGTTACAGCATTGATGTGAATATCATTTTTGATTTCATTTTTCGCTGCCAATGGTAACAATGCTAATTGAATAGCTGTTGCAAAACAACCTGGATTTGCAATATTTTGAGCTGTTTTGATTGCTTCGCGATCTAATTCTGGTAAACCGTAAACAAACGTTCTATCTTCGAAAATGTGGTTCTCATTTAATCGAAAATCGTTGCTCAAATCAATAATTTTTGTGTTGGCTGAGTATTTATTATTCTTTAAAAACTCTGCCGATTTTCCGTGACCAAGGCATAAAAAAACGACATCAGCATTTTCGTCTATTTTATCCGAAAATACGATGTCAGTTTCTCCAAACAAATCGTCGTGCACTTTGGTAACGGGGTTGCCTGCATTTGATGTACTGTACACAGACGAAATATTAACCATCGGGTGATGTATCAATATTCTTAGCAGTTCGCCTGCTGTGTAGCCAGCACCTCCTACAATGCTTACGTTAATTTTGTTTGTCATTTGTTATGTTTTGCGCGTGTTTTTTTAAGGTATAATACCTCTACTATATTTCTAAAATAAAGTGGACTCGTTGGAATCCACTTTAAAGAATCAATTAATCGAAACTATGAACAATCTTTAATTGATTACCAAATATTTTGATGAAACCTCTTGCATCTCTACTATCCCAAGCTTCGTTTTCTTCTCCATAAGTAGCGACTTTAGATTGCATCATATCATAAGGCGATTCGATTCCAATCATTGAGAAATGATAAGGATTTAATTGTACTTTCACTTTTCCTGTTACATGATTTTGAGAAGATTCTAAGAATGCTTCGATATCACGCATTACTGGATCCAAGTATTGTGCTTCGTGCAATAAAGTTCCGTACCAGTTTGATAACGAATCTTTGTGCAACAATTGCCATCTTGTAAGTGTATGTTTTTCTAATAAGTGGTGTGCTTTGATTAATAAATAAGCTGCTGGCGCTTCGAAACCTACACGTCCTTTGATACCTAAAATTGTATCTCCTACGTGGATGTCGCGACCAATTGCATATTCACCACCGATTTCGTTTAATTTTTGAATTAATGCAACTGGAGATAATTTTTCTCCATCTAAACCTACTGGAATACCTTTTTCAAATTCAATTTCGATAACAGATGGTTCTGTTCTTGATAATTGTGTTGGATAAGCTTCTTCTGGCAACGCTTGGTTAGATGTTAATGTTTCTACTCCACCAACAGATGTTCCCCAAATTCCTCTGTTAATAGAGTATTTAGCTTTTTCCCAACTATAGTTTACACCATTTGCTTGTAAATATTCTACCTCTTGTTGACGAGATAATTTTTCGTCGCGAATTGGTGTGATGATTTTAGATTGTGGTGAGATAACTGCAAAAGCAACATCAAAACGAATTTGATCATTTCCTGCTCCTGTAGATCCATGTACAATGTATTCTGCATCTACATCTTTTGCATACTGAGCAATTGCAATTGATTGGAACATACGTTCTGCACTTACTGATAATGGGTAAGTGTTATTTTTTAAGATGTTTCCGTAGATTAAGTAGCGAACACAATCGTTGTAATATTTGTCTGTAATATCAATTGTAACGTGTTTAGAAGATCCTAATTCGTAGGCACGTGCTTCGATATCTTTTAACTCTTCTGCCGAAAATCCACCAGTATTTACAATTACTGTATGCACTTCCATTCCTTGATCTTTTGTTAAGTTAACCAAACAGTACGATGTATCTAAACCTCCACTGTAAGCTAAAACTGCTTTGTTGCTCATTGTTTGTTTATTTGTTTATATTGGGAATAATTCTTCTTAATTCATTGGTAACCTCTTCTCGGCTACTCTCTTCTTTCATTACGATTAATACCGTATCGTCTCCAGCTATTGTTCCAATTATGGTATTGAAATGTGTGTTGTCAATCTCAAAAGCGATTCTGTTTGCATAACCTGGTTTTGTTTTGATAACTCCCAAATTTTTAGAGAAAATCAAACTTGCATTTTCGTTATGTGTAACGGTTGCTGTTGGAACAGCACTTTCTGTAAGGCGATAAATGTATTGTCCTGAACTATTAGGAACTTTTGAAACTTTCAATTCGCGCAAATCTCTCGATAAAGTTGCTTGAGTAACGGAGATATCTAAATCGATTAATTTTTTTAATAATTCGTCTTGATTACTTATTTCTTGATCTGTTATTAAATCTTTTATAATCTGGAATCTGTATTTTTTATTACTCATTTTGAATATTTATTCGAAATTTTATGCAAATATACTCATTTTAGACAAAAAAAAACCTTAGTTCGTATATTTATTCATCTTCTTTTTTTGATTGATTTGCCAATGCGCGCTTAGCGTACTCGTCATCAAGGTTATCATAAACCAATCCTGTACAAATACAACGCTCACGATCATTTTCCATCAAGATGTGATAGTTTTTACAACTTTTACATCCATTCCAAAATTCATCCGATTGTGTTAATTCCGAAAATGTTACTGGCTTGTATCCTAATTTTGTGTTCATACGCATTACAGCTAAAGAAGTTGTAATACTAAAGATTTTTGATTTCGGGAATTTTGTACGTGACAATTCAAAAACAGCGTGTTTTATTTCGCGTCCAATTCCTGAACTCCTTAAATCTGTACGAACAATTAAACCTGAGTTTACGACGAATTTTTCTTCTTCGTACGTTTCTATGTAGCTAAACCCTGCTATTTGATCATCATCATCAAAAGCAATCACAGCATTTCCATTACGCATTTTGCGTTCAAGATAAACTGGATTTCGTTTAGCAATACCCGTTTTTCTCATACGAGCTGATTCTTCGTACCATTCGCACAACAATTCTGTGTACTTGGCATCATCTGCATTTGCTATTCTAACATACATAATTTAAGGGAAAGTCGATTAATAAAGAGGAATTGAGAAAAGATGACCTTTTGTCATCACACTTAAGTAAAATATGAGAACCAAAAGGTGTGCTTTCATTGCGAAAGCTACTCTCATAATTGAGAAGAACAATTTCAGTAATTTCTTCCATTAATCAACAAGATATTCAGTTATTATACTGAGATGCAAAGTTAAATATTATATTTTTGTATCACCAAAAAAAAGCAAACAAAATTTACATATTTATTAAAATGTTGAAAATTATTAAAATAGGAGGCGGAATTATCGATAACGAGCAAGACTTAGAACAATTCCTACAAACGTTTTCCGAAATTAAAGAACCTAAAATTTTGGTTCATGGAGGAGGAAAAGGTGCTTCGAAGATGTTAAATCAATTGGGAATCGAACCAAAAATGATCGAAGGTCGTCGCATTACAGACAAACCAACATTGGATGTTGTCACAGGATTATATGCTGGAAATTTGAACAAATCTATCGTTTCTAAATTACAAGAATTTGGATGCAATGCATTAGGATTATCTGGTGCAGATGGTAATGCAATCAAAGGTTCTAAGCGTCCTGTAAAAACTATTGATTATGGTTTTGTTGGAGATTTGAATCATGAAAGTGTCAACAAAGAATTATTTCAATTATTAATTGATAACAATATCACACCAGTAGTTTGTGCGATTACACATGATGGAAATGGACAATTGTTGAATACTAATGCAGATACTATTGCCTCTACAATTGCGGTTGCTATGTCACAAGAAAATGAAGTAGAATTAAATTTCTGTTTTGATAGAATTGGCGTACTTCGTGATGTAAATGATGACACAACATTGATTCCAAAAATTAACGAAACTTTATATTTGCAGTTAAAAGAAGAAGGTGTAATTTTCGAAGGAATGATTCCAAAATTAGACAATTCATTCAAAGTAATCAATGCGGGTGTAAAAAATGTATGTTTGGTGCACGCGCGCTACATTAACTCAGAGATTAAAACAATTTTATGTTAGAATTAACTGTTCTCAAAAAGAAAGCTGTCGATTTGTTGTGTCAATTAATCGAAACTCAATCTTTTTCGAGCGAAGAAGATAAAACGGCCGATATTATTTTCAAGTTTTTAACTGATCATGGTGCTACGGCTCATCGTCAGAATAACAATGTTTGGAGTATTCATCCAAATTTTGATGAGAACAAAAAAACAATTTTATTAAACTCTCATCACGACACTGTAAAATTTGGCTCTTCTTGGACATATGATCCATTAAAAGCTACAATCGAAGGTGATAAATTAGTAGGTTTAGGAAGTAACGATGCAGGAGCTTCTGCGGTAAGTTTATTAGCCACTTATATCAATTTTTTGAATGATGATTTACCATTTAATCTAATTGTCGCAATCACAGCTGAAGAAGAAAGTTCAGGGCAATTAAATGTTGCAAGTATTTTACCTAATTTACCAAAAATCGATTTGGGAATTGTAGGAGAACCTACGCAAATGGACATGGCAATTGCAGAACGTGGTTTGGTTGTAATGGACGTAATTGTAAAAGGAAAAACTGGACATGCTGCAAGAAACGAAGGTGTAAATGCAATTTACGAAGCGATTGATGTGATGAATTGGTTCAAAACGTATCAATTCGAAAGAGTTTCGGATATGTTAGGACCAGTTAAAATGACGGTTACACAAATTGAAGCAGGAAAGCAACACAATGTTGTGCCAGATGAATGTCGTTTGGTTGTAGATTGTCGTGTAAACGAATTGTACTCAAATCAAGAAGTCGTTGATATTATTTCGAGTTGTTTACCAAAAGCAGAAATTAAAGCACGTTCGTTGCGTTTAAATTCTTCACGTATTTCAGAAAATCATCCAATTGTACAAAAAGGAATCGAATTAGGTTGTACAACATATGGTTCGCCAACAATGTCGGATCAAGCAATGATGAATTTCGAAACGGTAAAAATGGGACCTGGAGATTCAGCTCGTTCTCATACACCAGACGAATATATTTATTTATCCGAAATAGAACATGGAATTGAACGATATACAAGTTTATTAAAAGATTTTACGTTTTAAATTAAGAATAAACTCTTATAATCGAAAAAGCATCTTCATACAATTGAAGATGCTTTTTAATTTTATCAAAACTGATAATTAAAACCTGCAAAACATAAAGATATGTTCTAAAAATTAAACACAAAAAAAGAGGCTAATTAATTTTAGCCTCTTTTTTTATATATGAAATTAAGTCTTACTCAATTTGCATTTTAACTGGAATGTTGAAATTCAACTTCGCAGCACGACCATCTTCTGTTTGAGCAGGTTTGATCGTTTTCCCTCTTTTTTGTTGACGTTGTGTAATACGCTCTAAAGCTTTTTTAGCTTCAGGACCTAACTTAGCATCACCCATTGGAGAAATTCCAACGATTCTACCTTCAGTGTCAATTTGGAAAGAAAGTTTAGCAGCTACTACACCAGATAAACCTTGACCAGCAGCGTCATTCGCAAAATCTTGCAACTCGTCTTGTAAATCTTGTGATAACTTTTTAGATAAACAGTCTGTTGCAGCTTGTTTACCTTTTGCAGCATCTTTCTCACAACCAGGATATACCGCCATTACAGCCGCTGTACGAGCAGTTACTGTAGATGGAGCTGCAGGTTCTGTACCTTTCCCTGGATTAGGAGTACTTGGTGTATCCTTTGGTGCTTCTTTTTTAGTATTTACTTCATTAGCACCTCCAGTTTGTGTTGTTGATTTTGGCCCTTCTCTATCTACTAAACCTAAATCTTTATCGGCCATTTCCTTTACTTCGACAATAGGCTCTTCTTTTTTAGGCTGAGCTTTAGGTTCTGGCATAACCACTCTAACCTGAGCTGTTTCTTCTTGATATCTTTGTTCTGGCTCTGGCTTTGGTGGCTCTGGTTCAACCACTTCTTCCTCTTTTGGAGGCTCAGGAATATTCAAATCCTCAAGCTGAACATCTACGACTACGTCTTCTGACTTTTTACTTTCAAACAAACCTGTTGCAGAAGCAATAAGACCAAAAGCTAAAATCGCAATTACTATAAATCCACGAATGAAAGCTTTCAATAATGTACTCTTCTCAGACATTCTCATGTCATAAGCTCCATACGCTTTATTTCTACCTTCAAATACAATCTCGTCTAAGGATTTTAGTTTGTTGTTATTTTCTGACATTTTAATTCTTTTAAATTTAACAATTAAACTAATTATTTACCTACTTTTTCGTCGAACACTTTTTGTTCAAAAGGTGCAACAGGTACGATTCCGTAACGAGTAGACTTTGTAATTTCCATTTCATCTAAGATAGTTACTAAATTATCATACGTAGCATCATCCATAGGTTTGATAATTACAGTAAACTTATCTTTATCTGCTCTACCTTGTGCTGCTGTAATAACATCACGAATTTTAGAGTAGTCAGTTTCATTTAGAGTTCCTCCGTTTAATCCTGCCTGATCTTGTTGATGCCAAAATAACTTATTATCCTTTCCAATTAAAATTGATATAGAATTATTCAATTTTATTTCTGGTTTATCAGTTGGATCTAATTTGTCAATTTTTGGAGGCATATTCAAGTTCATTACATTTGGTTTGATCGATGTCGCCGCAAACATAAAGAAAGTAATTAATAAGAAACCTAAATCAACCAAAGGAGCCATATCGACTTTCGTCGAATTCTTTTTGGAACGGACTTTCTTTCCGCCACCGTCATCGTGACTTTCTATTTGTGCCATTTTCTAATTTCTTAATAATTATTCTTGAGATGTAATTAACTGGAACTTATTCATATTTTTCATTTGCAATTGTTGAATCAAATTCTTGAATTGAATATATTCAGATTTTTGATCCCCTTTAATTGCCAAGAAAATATCTGGGTTCACTTCTTTTGCTTCAAATACCCAATCAATTAATTCTTGATTTTTGTTCGGTATCGTATCTAATGGAATACCAGGATGATATGATTGTTGTTTATCAGTAGACTGATTCAAATAATTTCTCATCTCTTTCATTGGTACACCAAACTCTACTATGCTTTTGAATGCATTCTTTTCAGCATCTGTAAACTTTACTCCGTACTTATCACCCATTCTTTCTAATGTAGGAATACGATCTTTTTCTTCTAATCCGAATAAGAACTTACCTTCACCATCAATTTTAATGATCATCATGTTTTCAGCAGCCATTTTTTGGTTCGAAACAGATGTTGGTGTTACGACAGGAACAACTTCAGGTTCTCTAAAGTTAGATGTCAAAATAAAGAAAGTTAACAAAAGCCAAGCCATGTCAGACATAGCTGTTAAGTCCATCGAAGGACCTCTTCTTTTTGGTTTTACTCTTGCCATTTTCTCTGTATTATTAATTAATATTCTAAATTGTTTGTTGTTTGATTTTGTCCTTATACTATCCTTCTAAGGCTTCGTCAATTGAATATTAATTGTGAGCAGAGAAAGATTGTTGGATACTCATTCCTACTTCGTCAATTTTGAATGTTAAATCATCAATTTTAGAAGTTAAGAAAGCATACATAATAATAGCGAATGCAGAAGCACCAATACCCATACCTGTATTAATTAAGGCTTCGGCAATACCTACTGATAATTGAGCTGCATCTGGAGATCCTCCTCCTTCACCTAATGCGAAGAATGCTTTAATCATACCGATTACTGTACCCATTAAGGCAATTAACGTACCTACAGAAGCAATTGTAGAGATAATAGTCATGTTTTTCTCTAATGTTGGCATTTCTAATGTAGTCGCTTCTTCTAACGTTTTACCTAATTGAGCTAATTTTTGCTCTTTGTTTAACGTTGTGTCGTTTTCTAAAGCTTTGTAAGTTGTTAAACCTTCTTTAACTACGTTACCTACAGCTCCTTTTTGTTTGTCACATAATTCGATTGCTTTGTTAACTTCATTTTTGTTTAATAAAGCACGAATGTCATTTACAAACTTCTCAGCAGATCCAGTTCCTTTTGCTTTGTTTAAAGCGATAACACGGTCAATTGAGAAAACGATTACCATAAAGAAGAAAGACATTAAGAATGGAATAATCACCCCTCCTTTATGAATAATTCCTAAAAAGTTTAAAGGATTACCTTTTTCTACATCTCCTCCTTCGAAATTACCTTCTGCTCCAAATACAAACTTGAAGATCCCCATTGCGATTGCAATTAAAATGATCATAGTAATCACAGGGTTAAGACCTCCCTTTTTAGTTTTAGCTGGTACTGTTACATTCTTTTCCATTTACTAATTCTTTTAAATATTATGATTTTTATTAATGTGGGTGTAAATTAAGTGAAAATTTTTTAATTCTTCTAAATTTTTTACGTTGTTATCATATTAAATTTTCAATCTACTTGAAATCAATAGAATTTTTTACTGATTTGACAATTAAAAAATAATCAAAACAATATATCTAATATTAAACAATGTATAATTTTATTAAAATCAGCCTTTCCACAAAAAATAACCTATCGCAAATTTATTCAATAATTATACATATTTATATTTTTTTTTAAGAATTAAATTATTATTTTGACTTTTGCACTTCAATAATTATAAATGCTATGAAAGTTTGTATTGCCGAAAAACCTAGTGTTGCTAAAGATATCGCCAAAGTAATTGGTGCGAATCAAAAGCACGATGGATACTATGAAGGAAATGGATTTCAGGTCACTTGGACTTTCGGACACTTGTGTACATTAAAAGAACCGCAAGATTATACACCCGAGTGGAAAAGCTGGGATCTTAATTATTTGCCAATGATTCCGCAAAGTTTCGGAATTAAATTAATTGCAGATAAAGGTGTCTCGAAACAATTTCATATCATCGAAAAATTAGTCACGAACGATCAAGTCGACGAGATTATAAACTGTGGCGATGCTGGACAGGAAGGAGAATTGATACAACGTTGGGTTTTACTTAAAGCGCGTGCTAAAGCGCCAATGAAGCGTTTATGGATTTCTTCGTTGACAGAAGAAGCAATTAAAGAAGGTTTTGATAATTTGAAAGATGGAGAAAAATATTTCAATCTTTTTTCTGCAGGACAAGCGCGTGCAATTGGCGATTGGTTACTAGGAATGAACGCTACACGATTATTTACCAAAAAATTTGCGCCGCCAAAAACAGTTCTTTCTATTGGTCGTGTGCAAACACCTACATTAGCAATGATTGTACAGCGTCAAAAAGAAATCAATGCGTTTATTATTGAGGAATATTGGGAATTGAAAACGATTTTCAAAGAAGTAGAGTTTAATGCGACAATACCTCGTTTAAAATCTGAAGAAAAAGCCAAACAAGGTTTAGATTTCATCAAAAATCGAGAGTTTGAAATCATTGATTTCGAAGTAAAAGAGGGTCGTGAAAAAAATCCTCGCCTATTCGATTTAACTGCTTTACAAGTAGAAGCGAATAAAAAATATGCGTTTTCGGCAGAAAATACCTTAAAATATATACAAAGTCTTTACGAGAAAAAATTTGTGACCTATCCTCGTGTTGATACCACTTATCTTTCGGAAGATATTCACCCTAAAGTTCCTGGAATTTTAAATAAATTAACCGCTTATCAAAATTTGATTGCTCCTTTGATGACACAACCAATTCCGATGTCAAAAGCAGTTTTTGATAATACAAAAGTAACCGATCACCACGCTATTATTCCGACAGAAATCTTTCCACAAGGTTTATCGAACGAAGAAAAACGTATCTATGATTTGGTTGCGCGACGTTTTATTGCTGTTTTTTATCCAGAATGTAAAGTTGCCAACACAACTGTCGAAGGAAAAGTTGAAAATACAGGAAAAGATGGACTACTTTCTGCGATAAATTTTAAAGCTACGGGAAAACAAATTCTCGAAATAGGCTGGCGTGAAGTCTATGCAAAAGATAAAAAGGAAGACGAAAAAGATGAGGAAAAAATAATGCCGATTTTTGAGATTGGTGAAAAAGGTCCTCACGAACCATTTATTCACAAAGGAAAAACAACTCCACCAAAACATTATACAGAAGCAACTTTATTGCGAGGAATGGAAACTGCTGGACGACAAGTGGATGATGAAGAAATGCGCGAATTGATGAAAGAAAATGGAATTGGTCGACCTTCTACGCGTGCAAATATTATCGAAACCTTGTTTCGTAGAAAATACATAGAAAAGAAAAAACGTAATATTATCGCCACACAAACTGGTATTGATTTGATTGATACCATTCAAAATGAATTATTAAAATCTCCTGAATTGACGGGTGTTTGGGAACGAAAACTTCGTTTGATTGAAAAAGGTGAATACGAATTAGAACAATTTAAGCAAGAATTGATTGAAATGGTTTCGAAACTAACATTTGATGTAAAAAATAGTTACTTCAGACCAATCGCTTCTCATCAGAATTCAGTTCAAATAGCTGAAAAACCTAAAAAGGAACGTAAACCAAAAGAAGAAATTAATCTGGAAGATGCAACTTGTCCAAAATGTAAAACACATAAATTAGTCAAAGGAAAAGCCGCTTATGGTTGTGCAAACTTTGCAGCATGTGGATTCAAAATTCCGTTCGAGTTTATGGGTAAAAAATTAACTGATAAACAAATTTTGGATTTGTTAACCAAACAAAAAACTGGAAAAATGGCTGGCTTAATCAATCCTGAAAATGGAGAAAAAGTTACTGGTAAAGCTATTTTAGGAATGAATTTCGATTTAGAATTTGAAGAAATGTAAAAAAAATAAAGCGAGTTTCGAAATTCGAAACTCGCTAATTATATTTCTCTAACGTTTCTTTCAAAATTGTTTTGACTTTTTCTTTCAATTTTTTAGGTTCGATAATTGTAACTGAACGACTCATAGAAAGAATTTCGCTGATAAAATCTTCGGTCAAAAATAGTTCTAAACCAATTAAAACTTCATCGTTTTTAGTTTCTAAAATTTGTTGGGATTCGTGCAAAGGCAAAGATTCTAAATAGGCCGCTTGTTTTTTGGTCACAGAAAGCACTATTTTTTCTGGTTTTTCTGAACTTGGAACAATAATCCCGAACGAATATTTGTACTTATCATTGTAATTAAACTCGATATTATCATCAATTTTATCTCTAAGAATCAAAACTTTATTCATTCGTTCCAAACCAAAATTTTTGACAATTCCTTTATCATCCGCAATCAAATACCATCGGTTATTGTGCTCTCTAATTGCAATTGGAGAAACTTTACGAATCGTTTCTTTTTCCTCTCCAAATTTTTGATAATGAAATTCAATTTTCTTTTTTCCTTGAATTGCTTGTACTATATCTGGTAAAAATTCGGCGCGTTTTGGTTTTCTTTTTTCCAAATACACAATAGATTCGAGCGAATTTGTCAATTTCAAAGCAGAAAAACTATTAATTTCTTCTAAAGTTTTCAGAAATAAATCAGAGCTATAATCGTCTTGAATAATATAATATCCACGCTGACTGCGACTATACATTATATCAATTCCCAATATATTTCTGATTTCTTGAATATCGCGCTGTAATGTACGTTTAGAGAAATTAAACTCTAATGTATCATCATTAAGTTGAAGCATTTCAAATTCTCTTTCCAAAAAACGCTCTAAATCTTCATAAGAACAATATTTTTGTTGTGATAATTTACGAACAATATTGAAATAACGCGCGATATAACCTTGTTTTGACATTGAATTGGAAGTGTTTGAGCAAACTTAAGTTATCTGTAATTAAAAACAAAAAAAA